>JADFSQ010000372.1 GCA_022560715.1 Bacteroidota bacterium | reverse complement strand
GTTATATCCGGCCAATCAGCATGACCATCATATAGGTCAGTAAATTTTTCTACAGCATTAAAATCTCTTTTGATAAACGAAGTTAATTCTGTAGCTACTATAATTCCTGACGCACCTTTAGTAGTTCTTCCCTTTTTATTTGTGTGTCCTTCCCCCAACATTTTTATAATACCTGGAATTGTAGCTGTGCCAGCTATTACTATAGTATTGTCTACAGCTTTTAATAATTTTTGAGCTTGTCGTAATGGTATACTTTTTCTAGTATTTGAAGATCCTGCACTAAGAAGAATCGTATATATGTTAGGATAAAGGGTATATAATTGAAACTTTATATATACACGATCCCTCAGCACAGCAGCAATAATTGTATATGCTGTCCATTCAAAATAGCTTGTAGGGGATTCAGCATGTTTAGTATACTCTAAAAATTTATTATCAGTAGTTAAACGGTTTAGTTCCGCTTTATTAGCTTTTATAAATTGTAATGATTTTTGTAATGGATACGTTGCATCAACTTGTGGTGATGGTATAGTAAATTCGGGTGAAAATTATACAACATGTCCTGCTGATGCAGGTGTTGGTGCAATTGGTGCCGCTTGCAGTTTGAATACTCATTGTTCAAATAATTTTCAAAATAATGCAACATCAATTTTTTGTAATTTAGTGATTGTAAAAACAGTCTTAAATATGGCAAAAGAAAAATTAGGTTTAAATACCATTTGTACTCATGTTGGTGAAATTAAAGATGAGCAATTTAAAGGAGCTGTTTCGCCAATATTTTTATCAACCTCGTATGAGTTTATGAACGTCGATGTGAAGCGATATCCACGATATTTTAACACGCCAAATCAGGAATATCTTTCAAAAAAAATTGCGGCTTTAGAAAATGCTGAAAGTGCAATGATTTTTGGTTCGGGAATGGCAGCAATAAGTACTACATTATTAGCCTTTTTAAAAGCCGGAGACCATATTGTTTTGCAAAAAGATATTTATGGAGGCACACGTAATTTGGTTGAAGCACAGTTTGACAGATTTAATATAGAGTATTCATTTACAGACGGTTTATCTGTTGACGATTTTGAAACATGTATACAACCAAACACAAAAATAATTTATATAGAGACGCCTTCAAATCCGTTACTTAAGCTTGTTGATTTAAAAGCAATAGCAAATTTAGCGAAGGAAAATGGCGTTTTATCTGTTATCGATAATACGTTTGCCACGCCAATAATTCAAAAACCAATTGATTTTGGTATCGATATCGTTATTCATAGTGCTACAAAATATTTTAGTGGACATAGTGATATTTGTGCAGGAGCAGTTGCAACTTCACAAGAACATATTGATACTATTTGGAATCTCGCCAAGAATTTAGGAGGAAGCCTGAGCGATTTTACGGTTTGGATGTTAGAGCGCAGTATGAAAACTCTCGGTATTCGTGTAAAAGCACAACAACGAAATGCAAAAAAGTTAGCTAAATATTTAGATGTGCATGATGCAGTAAGTAATGTGTATTATCCAGGACTTAAATCGCATCCAGATTATGAATTGGCTAAAAAGCAAATGAAAGGATTTGGAGCAATACTATCTTTTGATTTGACAGAAGGTTTAGATGCTGAATTATTTTTACAAGCACTACAACTTATAAAGCCTACAATGAGCTTGGCAGGAATAGAAAGTACAATGATTTTACCAGCTGTCTCTTCACATGCAATGTTAACTCCACAAGAAAGAGAAGCACAAGGAATAAGCGATAGTTTAATACGGTTTTCGGTTGGGATAGAAGATAAAAAAGATATTATTAAGGATATAGAACAGGCACTTGCAAAAGTATCTTTAGAAGTAATAATAAATTAAAAAGTATAATTTTTATTTTTTGAACTCACCTTGACTTTTTTTACTCATGTTATTAAATCGGAAAATTCCGCAGAATCCTAACTTTATATAGCATCTCATTATAGCTGTGCTTTTGGGTTTTATGTTGTCTTTCTTAATAATTTTTTTAGAACCCTTTGACACTAATGAATTTAAGCATCCTAACAAAACGATACTCTTAGCAGGTTATGGTCTTTTATTAAGCACTATCTATATTGCTTTTCATTTTTCCGAAAAGATTTTTTTAAAGACACAAAAATATTGGACCTGGTCTAATGAAATAGTTTTTCTATCCATCTTTTATATTATTGTAATAAGTACTTGCTTTCTCTATAACCAAATAGTGATAAATGGGATTGAAATTGAAAGTATTAAGGTTATAGATGCCTTAAACTTTATGATTTATATAGGCATCTCTTTAATTCCGTTTATTCTACTTCCTTGTATTTTGATGCGTAGATATATTAATCTACCACGCAATTTAATTGTTAGCTCTAACGAAGCACACATTAAAAACCCTCATCCAATTACTATAAAGGGTCAAAACAAAAATGATGTCTTTACCATTAATTTTGATGAAATACTCTATGTAAATGTTTTGGAAAACTATGTGCAAATACATTTTTTTAAGAACAAAATATTAAAAAAGAAACTCATTAGAATTACCTTAAATAAAATACAAAGACAAATACCTG
>JADFSQ010000371.1:1067-2575 GCA_022560715.1 Bacteroidota bacterium | reverse complement strand
GTAGCAGGAACTACTGTAAATTTTAATGGCAAAACTTCTAAAGGCACCACTTTTGGAAAAAGTAATATTGTTCCGCAAACAGCCGTCGTTTATGGTGATATTCGATGCTTAACGAACGAACAAATAGAGAATACGATGAATAAAATGAAATCTATAGTAAATAATAATCATTTACCACTTACAGATGCATCCATTGAATTTCATTTAAAATACCCTCCTATGAAACCAACTCCAGGAAATTACGAAGTTTTAAAGGTATTAGAAGGCGTTAGCCAAGCCATGGGACAAGGAAAAGTAGAAGCTTTTGACCCTGGTAAAAGAGGTGCAGGCGATATTTCTTTTGTTGCAGAATATGTAGACGGGCTTGATGGTTTAGGTACTATAGGAAGTGGCTCTCACTCCCCTAGAGAGCGTATGGATTTAACGCATTTTAAAGTTTTAACAAAAAGAGCAGCCATATTAATTTATAGACTTATTAATAAAAAAGAGGAGTAAATATGAAATGTCTTAATGATATGTTGCAACTTGGTCATCCTAAATTATATGAAGTTTGTGAACCTGTTGAAAAATCAGATTTAGTGCATCTTGAAAATTGAGTAAATGACATTGATAATACCACGAAAGAAATTAGAGAAGCCTATAATTTTGGCAGAGGCATTGCTGCCCCACAACTTGGTATAATGAAACGACTAATGTATGTTAATGTAGATAAACCTCTAGTCATAATCAATTCTTAAATTACAAATAAAAGTAAAGCAATATATGAACCGCGGGATGATTGTATGAGTTTTCCTAATTTGTTAGTAAAAGCAAAACTACATCAATCATTAACACATAAAGATCAACATTGGCAAACCCGAGTTTTAAATTTAAATGAGGATATGTCAGAACTTTTACACATGAATATGACCATTTAGATGGCATTTTATGTACCATGAGAGCTATAGACAATAAATTGTTTAAATGGAGATCATAAAAAATCAATCTCATAGAATGAACCAAGATTACCACGTCATCCATCCAACACATGAGCTTCCAAAAAATGCAACACATACTATTTTGCAAAATAATGATGCTTTCATCTATCATAAGTTAATCACATCCTATAAGCCTACACCATTAATCGAACTTAGGTGTTTAGCTCAAAAATTAGAGGTTAATTCTATTTATGTTAAAGACGAATCATATCGATTTGGGCTAAATGCGTTTAAAGGTTTAGGAGCTTCTTATGCAGTGTATAAAACACTTCAGGAACATCCTAATATTTCAACAATGTGTACTGCTACCGATGGTAATCATGGTAAGGCAGTAGCTTGGGCATCGAAACAATTTAATAAAAAAGCCATTGTTTATGTTCCAAAAAATACTTCAATAAGTCGTATTGAAGCAATTCAAAAAGAAGGTGCACAGGTTGAAAAACTAGATTTAAATTATGATGATACATGTACTTATGCTAAACAAAAGAGTGAAGCAAATGGTTTGCAGTTGATACAAGATACTGCTTGGGA
>JADFSQ010000371.1:0-1057 GCA_022560715.1 Bacteroidota bacterium | reverse complement strand
CCGACGAACTGTTAGAAAGCAACGCAAATATGTGTGTGCAGTGTGCAAGAAGCGCCGCCCCCCTCCTTGCGGCCCAGGCCGCGAACCCTCCCAGAGGGAGTGGCCTCTACCCAGATGTCGATATTGTTTTTCTTCAAGTTGGTGTTGGTAGTTGGGCTGCTGCTGCTGTTTGGTATTATGTAAATAAATATGGTGCAAATCGACCTAAAATAGTACTTGTAGAACCTACCGAATCGGATGGTATGATGGAATCCTTAAAACAAGGGATTCGAGTGATTCCTAAAGGAACTCAACAAACTATTATGGCTGGATTAAACTGTGGCATACCCTCTTTAAACGCCTGGGAAATCATAAAGGATAATATTGATGCATGCATTAGCATTGAAGATTTCTATGTAGAAAATGCCATGAATATATTATACAACCCCAATGGTACAGATTCTAAAATTATTGCTGGAGAATCGGGTGCTTCAGGTATGGCTGCATTTTTTAAAATATTAAACGACCCTAAATTAAATTCACTAAAAAAAGAATTAAACATAGATAATAACATAAACCTCTTATTTTTTAATACTGAAGGAAATACCGATCCAATTAATTTTAATAAAATCATAAATAGTTAACACCAAAAAAGCCATGCCAAAATTTTTATTTTTTCTCATTACCTTTTCTTTTTTCTTTAACTGTCAAGCTCAAAATCGATTAAGAGCCAGAGATTTAGGAATAGAATCAGGTATTCTTACCCCTGGAAAACTGAATGCTATTACAGATGTTAATGGGGTTTCTGTCGGACATAAATCCTTAATAATTGGAGATTCTATAAGAACTGGAGTTACATTAATATTACCACATCAAGGCAATATTTTTCAAAATAAAGTACCCGCAGCTGTCTATGTTGGAAATGGTTTTGGAAAAGCCATAGGCTTTACACAAATAGAGGAATTAGGTAATCTTGAAACGCCAATAGCATTAACAAATACTTTAAATTCATTTATAGTTGCTAATGCGTTAATTGATTACACTTTGTCCGTCCCAGGAAACGCAAAAATGCGGTCAG
>JADFSQ010000022.1 GCA_022560715.1 Bacteroidota bacterium | reverse complement strand
TATAAAATACGACAATTTTATCTTGTCCAAAACACATTTTTGATATTAATAAAATCAGTATTATTTGGGTTATTCGCATTTTTGGTCAACTTGTGTACAACTTGTTATATCATAACAAATATAACCGTTTATCCCTTAATATGTCGTGTTAGAAAAAATGGTTATTTACCAATTGCTATTAATCCATACTATTTAAATACTCCAAAAATTTAGCTCTGGAAATATCTTCGCCACCAAGACTCTCTAAATGTTGTGTATAAACCTGGCAATCTATAAGTTTATAATTGCTGTTTTGTATAAAAGTTATGAGTCCTGTTTTACTCGCATTACTCGTTTTAGTGAACATACTTTCACCACAAAATATGTTGCCTAAATCAATACCATAAAATCCAGCTACGAGGTTTTCGTTTTCCCAAACTTCAACAGACTTTGCGTAACCTAACTCGTGTAGTTTTGTATAGGCTTCTATTATGTTTTTGCTAATCCATGTGCTTTTTTGTCCTTTTCTTTTTGTTTTCGAGCATTGGTTAATTACATCTTTAAATGCTTTGTTAACGGTCACTACAAAAGATGAATTCCGCAATACTTGTTTCATACTTTTAGACACTTTTAACTTCTCCGGAAACAATACAAATCGCGGGTCTGGAGACCACCATAAAATAGGTTCATCATTTTCAAACCAAGGAAAAATTCCTGATTTATAAGCAAGCAATAACCGCTCCACAGATAAATCGCCTCCTATTGCTAACAAGCCATCTTTGTTAGCTTCATTTACATTTGGAAATTGTATGTTTTTTGTTAAATGGTGCATTTTAAAAACTAAAAAACCTCTTTGAATTAACATTGAGGTTTAGATTATATGAGATTCCTACTTTACTGAAACAAGTTCAGCACTTGTCGCGGAAATGACAATTAAGGTTAAAACGGTAAATCGTCGTGATCTTCTTCGTTTAAATCGGTAGCTGGTTCAAAGGCTTCAGCTGGTGGAACTGGTGGCATGTCGCCACTTGGTGCTTCTTGTTGTAAATTCTCAATGCGCCAACCTTGTATTGAATTAAAATACTTGGTTTCTCCTTGCGGATTAACCCATTCTCTACCTCTAATATTAATGCTGATTTTAACCATTTGCTCCACTTTATAATTGTTTAACAAATCGGTTTTGTCCTGCACAAACTCTACCATAATGTGTTGTGGATATTGCTCTTCGGTTGTAATTACCAATTCTCTTTTTCTAAACCCATTTGCTCCAAAAGTTTGAGTTTCTCCTATCAATTTTATTTTTCCTTGTAGTTCCATTTTATTGTTTATTTCCTATTTTATTTACTCACTTAATATACCGTTTATTTCATTAACTCAATAATAATTTCCATGCGCTATCGACATCGCCAAAACTTAAAAAATTTCGTGCTCTTTTATGCTTTTCTCTATGCGAAGCATCCTTTATTTTAGGATAACGTTCCTGCAAATCATTGATAAACAGCTGCACCTCTTCTTGTGTCGGCAAGGCTTCAACATTACCTAATATTCCGAGATCGTTTCCTGTTAAAATCATACTGTTTTTAATATGCTCCGGGAAACTATCTACACCTATTCCGAGTGTTGATAAGGGTTTGGGGATTTCAAAAAAACCCTTTTTCGTTCTGCTGTAATAACTGCCTCCGGCTCTTGCTACCAAATCTAATTTTTCCTGATTTATAGTTTCATCTTCATTTAAAACTTCTTTGGCTATATGAAGTTTAACAACTTCACAAATAATTAAGTTTCCTGCGCCACCTTCGGTTCCTAATTTTATAATATCATTGACCTTGCATTCAAACTGAACAGGAGATTCTGCAACACGAAACGGTTTTACAATATCCGATTTTAGCATCGTTAATCCTGCTTTTTCAAATTCGTTAACGCCTTCGGCATATTCTGTACTACTCAAAGATGCTTGCTGAACAAGGTCATGGTTTACCACATTAATAACAACTTCTTTAACTTGCTCAACATTTTCTAATGTGTGCTTTGTTGTATTGTTTTTAACACGTCTTGCAGGTGAAAAAATCATAATTGGCGGATTTGCACTAAACACATTAAAAAAACTAAAAGGTGATAAATTAGGATTCCCTTTTGCATCTATTGTACTTGCAAAAGCAATTGGTCTTGGAGCCACAGCACTTAACAAATAACCATGTAATTTACCTACTGAAAGGTTTTTAGGTTCAAAAGAAATCATTATTAATTAATTTGAGCAAAGTTAACAATCTATGCTTTAATTAAAAACCCTTTTACTAACAACTAAAGCAATAATATTAACATAATTGCATTATATTTAAAATTGAAATTTTTAATCCATGACATTTCCACAAAACACTAACTTTTTACGTTGGCTAATTATTATAGCATCTTTTATTATTATTTCCTTAATTCTTTGGAATACCTATGTGTTCTTTCAAAATTTTAAAGCTGAAGAACGAGCGAAAATGGATATTTGGGCAAAAGCACAAATTGAGTTTCAAAAAAGTTCACTTACTGAAAATATAAATCCTATAATTTCTAAAATAATTAGTTCAGACAGTTTAAATCCAAAAATAGTTGTTTACAAAGACAATCGTATGAGCACTGTCAATATTAAAGGTGTCAGAGCTAACGATAGTTTGTATTTACAGCAACTGGTTTTAAAATTTGAAAATGAAAATACTCCAATTGAATTATCATATATAGATCCTAGAACGAACCAAAAAGTTGAAGTTGGCACCTTGTATTATGGCGATTCTTCTGTTTTAAATAAACTGAAATATTATCCTCTTGCCTTGTTACTAATAATTTTATTATTTGGAGCCGTTGTTTACTTCTTTTATAAGAGTTCGAAAGTTGCATCACAAAACAAACTCTGGTCTGGAATGGCAAAAGAAACAGCTCATCAAATTGGAACTCCTTTATCATCATTAATTGGTTGGGCGGAAATACTAAAAAGCGAGAACGTAAATCCAGATTATATTAATGAAATTGAAAAAGATATTGAAAGATTGCAAACCATTACAGATAGGTTTAGTAAGATTGGTTCTATGCCTACACTTGAAAAAATTGATATAGTTAAAACTACAGCAGAATCTTACGACTATATAAAATCACGATCGTCGAAACATATAGATTTTGAATTTAATGCGCCTAACACAGCAATTAATGTGAATTTAAACGTTCAACTTTATAGCTGGACTATTGAAAACTTGGTTAAAAATGCGATTGATGCTATGAAAGGGAAAGGAGAACTTAAAATCGAGATTTTACCAAAAGGCAATCTCGTACATATTAGAGTTTCTGATACTGGAAAAGGAATGCCGAAAAAGTTGTTTTATAAAATATTTGATACAGGTTTTACCACTAAAAAACGTGGTTGGGGTTTAGGATTATCTCTTGCAAAGCGCATTATAGAAGACTACCACAAAGGGAAAATAAAAGTTCTTTCTTCCGAAATTGATAAAGGCACAACGATACAAATTTCGCTCAAACAATTATAGATTACTACTGTTGCCGATTAAAGACTTAAGAACGCTACGCTGTTAGAACAAAGAATCAAGACTACATAACAATAAATTGATTATGTAATGGTTAAAATAGTAAGATTCAATAATTCATATTTTTTGTCTGCCTACTGTAGGCTGGCTTATATTTAAAGTAATGTATCCGTTTTCTAAAAACCCTAAACAAACTTGTGCTGAACTTGTTACAGTATAACATATACAATGCATTGAAGGTTTATTTAATTTTATACTCGGACAAAAAATGCTTTATATTTTTAAAAACAAGTCTTATGTCTAAAAGTGAAGCGGTCTTGTTTCTTAAGTCAGACAATAAAAATTATGATAATAATAATTTAAACCAATTTAAACCACGTAAAGCAATACCATAAAAAAGTGACAAATGGCTCCAGTAAGTACAAAAAGGTGCCAAATTACATGGTTATAAGGAATTTTTTCAATAGCATAAAAAATGATGCCAACAGTATAAGCCAATCCTCCTGCTATTAATAACAAAATAGCATTAGGATGTACCAAACTGGAAAGTGTGGAAAAATCGAACACAATAAGCCAGCCCATTAAAAGATATAACAAGGTCGAAAAAACGCCAAACCTTCCTGTAAAAAACAGTTTTGAAACCACACCAAATCCTGCTATCCCCCAAACTACCCAAAACAAGGTCCAGCCCAAACTGTCTTCTAAAGTTATGAGTAATACTGGAGTATATGTTCCAGCTATGAGTAAGTAGATGCCTATATGGTCAATTATTCTAAAATAATGTTTTAGCTTTTCCCTTTTTACAGCATGATAAAGTGTAGAAGCTGTAAATAATACAATAATTGAAACGCCATAAACAATAACACTAAATAAACTCCACTCCGTTTTATGAGTATCAAAAACAATAAGTAATACTATTGCAGCAATACCTAACAACGCTCCAAAGGCGTGTGAAATAGCATTTAATTGCTCTTCAAATTTAGTTTGAATTCTCATTTTCAGTAGTTTCTGAAGGTAGATTTAGCCATTTTTCAGTAAGGTCATAAAAATCAATATCGAGTGAAGATTCTTGTCGTTCTAAACGTCCGCTTTGAAAGTTGCGTTGCAAAACATCTTCTATCAAATAATCTTCTTTTTCATTCATAGGATCGAATTTGCGTTTTAATGAAATATCAAATAACCTTGCTGTATTATTAAACCAAAAGGCTCGCCAACCGTTACGCAATTCTTTAATGAGTTCGAAAGTAGTTTTTCCGGTTTGTCGATGTATAAGCTTTATTAAAATCTGACCTTCGGTTCTGGTTAATTTCTTCAGCTTTTCTGAAAATTCTCCTTCAATATATTTTTGAATCCTTTTGGCATAACGTTTCTTATCTCGTTTCCGCTTCATTTTGTCCAAACGCTCGTTAAGTGTATTTAATCTTTCAGCAGCGAGTTTTGCATACGGATAAACTTTTATTGTTTTTCGACGTAAAATTAAATAACGTCTGCGGTCTTCTCTACTATCAAATTTCAATTTATGTAATAGTCTAACTTCATCCAAATTAATAGCAGTTATTGGTATAGAATCGCCTTCAATAATAATATATTCATATTCCGTAGAGTCTTGCTCAACTTCATTAACCTGAGCAAAAATCAATAAAGGGAAAACGATAAGGATGTAACTTAAATATTTCATTTAGTTTAAAACTCTAAAGTCCTTTCTACAGAGCAAAATTAATAATTTACATACTCATAAACCTTAAAATAGTATTAATATTATTATTTTAGTGCAAAACTTTTATACATGGCGAAAAAGAGCATATTAAACAAAAAGTCAATGGACTTTTTAGAAAAATATTTAAATAATGCTGCACCTACTGGTTACGAATGGGAAGGGCAAAAATTGTGGATGAACTACCTAAAACCTTATGTAGATGAATTTATTACAGATACCTATGGTACTGCAGTTGGTGTTATAAATCCAAAAGCTAAATATAAGGTAGTTATTGAAGGTCATGCCGATGAAATTTCTTGGTATGTAAACTACATATCTGACAATGGTTTAATTTATGTTATTAGAAATGGTGGCAGTGATCACCAGATTGCGCCGAGTAAAATTGTAAATATCCATACTAAAAACGGAATAGTAAAAGGTGTTTTTGGTTGGCCTGCAATACACACACGTAGCAGAGTAAAAGAACAGCCACCTAAACCAGATAATATTTTTATAGATGTGGGTTGCAAAAAGAAAACTGAAGTCGAAAAATTAGGGATTCATGTAGGATGCGTAATTACCTATCCTGATGAATTTCATATTCTCAATAAAAACAATTTTGTATGTCGTGCTTTAGATAACAGAATGGGAGGATTTATGATTGCTGAAGTTGCTCGTTTACTTCACGAAAACAAAAAGAAACTTCCTTTTGGATTATATATTACAAATTCTGTTCAAGAAGAAATTGGTTTACGTGGAGCACAAATGATTACGGAAACTATTAAACCTAATGTTGCCATAGTTACTGATGTGACGCATGATACCACTACACCAATGATCGATAAGAAAAAAGAAGGTCATTGCGAAATGGGTAAAGGTCCTGTTATTGCTTACGCTCCGGCAGTACAGCAAAAATTACGCGATTTAATTACCGATACTGCCGAAGAAAAGAAAATACCATTTCAACGTGCAGCATTATCAAGAGCTACCGGAACAGATACTGATGCTTTTGCGTATAGTAATGGTGGTGTTGCTTCTGCACTTATATCTTTACCGCTACGCTACATGCATACAACTGTAGAAATGGTACATAAAAGCGATGTTGAAAATGTAATACGTATGATTTACGAAACACTTCTTAAAATAAAAGATGGCGATTCGTTTAGTTATTTTGAATAAAGATATACTTCAAAAAATGTCTGTCCATACTTAATTGAGATTTAAATATCGTCTCGACTAAAGTGGGAAGTACTAACTATTTACCATTTCAAAAGTTAGCCTTTAAAATATAAAGATTTTTCTTAATGACTGCACATTATGTACATATAAAAAAGAACTTCTCGAAACTAATATTGATAGCAGCTTTAGTTTTTTTTTATACTTTGAGTTTTAATGTGTCGGCACAAATTCAAAAGGATTTTACATCTCGGTTCAATGAAACCGTAAATGGTGATGTAACTATTATTGCTAATAATATGCTGTCCAGAACTGCTACAGAAAGCTACAATGGTGAAAGTGATAATCATGATTTTATTGATAATGTATATGTAGATATAGATAATGATAGCACGACATTTAATTCAAGTAGTGCAAATTTTGTTAATCCCGAACCACAATTAGCTTGTTTAACTATACTAAAAGCATATTTATATTGGGCTGCGGCTGATAAAGAGAAAGATAATGGAGAAGACAATCAACCTAATTGGAATTTCAATGATATTAAATTAATGCTCCCGGGCGAAGATGTGTATTCCACGATAACTGCTGATGAAGTTATTTATAGAGGACGTGATAGTCATTTTAGTAACGATCCCTATATCTGCTTTAAAGATATTACTTCAACTATAATTACATTAGACGATCCATTTGGGAACTATCAAGTTGCTAATGTTGAAGCAAAAATTGGAAATTTAATACAGCATGGTGGTGGAAATATAGGAACTTCTGGTGGTTGGCAAATTGTATTTGTATATCAAAGTCCAGAACTGCCAACAAAAAACATAAGCTTGTTTGATGGATATGCACATATTTCGCAAACATTTAACAATTTTGATATTAATTTTAGTGGCTTTCAAACAATTACAACTGGACCAGTAAATGCAAATATTGTTTTAGGGTCGCTGGAAGGCGATAGAGCTTTAAGAGGTGACAGGTTTCAAATAAAAAATGTCGAAAATAATTTTGTAGACTTAATAGCACCTTTAAGAGATGCTGATAATTTTTTTAATAGTCGAATTACAATAGGGAATATTGACTATACCGATAGAAATCCAGCTAGTATTAATACACTTGGTTTTGATGCTGCTGTTTTTACTCTTAACAATAATGGTAACAGCATATTAGGTAATAACCAAACATCTGCAACAATCAGACTTACATCAAATCAGGAAACATATGGTTTGTATTTATTAGGTCTGTCTGTAGACGTGAGATCTCCTAATCTGTATCCTATTACATTAATTTCTAACGCAGTAGAAAATATTACAAACGCAGGCGAAATTGTTATTTTCGATTTTAATTTTTTAAATACCGGAAATGATGACGCTATAAATGTTGTCCTTTCAACAATTCTCCCTACTAATGTAGAATTTATTGATGCCAATAATTTACCCAATGGAGTTACATTTATATATGATGCCAATACAAGAAATTTACAATTTTTTGTAGAGGATGGGTTAACAAATGTAGGTGATCCCTTATTGAATTTACAATTTGAATTAATGATTAAAGACGAATGTTATTTCCTTGAAGATAGTTGCGATTTATCTTTTGAAATCCAATTGGAAGCAACATATAATGGTATAGAAAACCCTATTTCCCAGACCACATTTAGCTCTTATGGATTAAACGATTGTCAACAGGGAACTATATTACTAATAACAATAAACATACCTGAAGAAATTATTTGGGTAAACGCTATTGGTGATTTAGACAGAGACATTATATGCGAAAATCCTGCTGCTTTAAATCTTGCTCAAAGTTTAATGCCAGATACGGATAAATGTGATTTAGCAATAACAAAAACATCAGGAACATTTGTACCAAACGATAGCTTTGGTTATTCAGGTTCGTATACAAATACGTGGACATTTACAGATGCTTGTGGGAGAACAATTGTTGATTATGTTCAGGTAATTACTATAAACGACGAATGTCTGGAATCAATTTGTGGTAATATCAATAAAATAAACATTTCTAAAGCGGTTACCGCAAATGGAGATCAATGGAATGAGTATTTTGTTATTAGTGGTCAGGAAGCATGCGACTTTAATATTGAAGTTAAAATATTTAATCGTTGGGGAGCCTTAATATATAAATCTAATAACTATAAAAATAACTGGAATGGATTCGCAACTAACAATTCGATTGGAGTTTCTGGCAATGTCCCTTCAGGCACATATTATTACGTTGTAAATTTAAAAGGCAGTGGATTGAAACCTTTTACAGGAGCAATATATGTGTCAACCGAATAAAAAATATTTTTAATAGAAACACAGAAGTTTATAGCATGGATGAATATTTAGACATACTTGACGAATTAGGTAATCCTACTGGAAAAACAGCTTTAAAATCTGAAGTACATAAAAAAGGTTACTATCACAATACAGCTCATATTTGGTTTTATACTGAAACTGGCAAAGTGCTATTTCAAAAACGTGGTGACACTAAAGAAACCTTTCCTAATTTTTGGGATGTTTCCGTAGCTGGACATGTAATGGCTGGAGAAACTATTATAAATGCTGCAATACGAGAAGTAGATGAAGAGATTGGTATAATAATTAAAGCGCCACAATTACATAAAATTGATATTCGAAAGAGCATCAATATACATCCTAATGGCATTACCGATTGCGAATTTCAGAATGTGTATTTATGTAAGTTATATCTAGCACTAAATAAACTTAATAAACAAGATGAAGAAATCGATAGCTTATGTTTACTCTCTTTAGAAGAATTTGAATATTTTACTAAACATCGCAATAAAGATTTTAAATTAGTGCCTGCCGATTATTCGTATTATACATTTGTAATAGATAAGATTATAAATGTGCTTTAATTTTAATAATTTCCCATCTTAAATATTATTTCCAATGCTCAATCATCAAAAACATCTGTTCAATATTCCTGAAGATATTACCTTTTTTAATATTGCCAGTATATCGCCTTCATTCAAATCTGTTGAAGACGCTGGAATTAAGGCTGTATTACAAAAAAGCCATCCTTATTCAATTTCCAGTTCAGATTTTTTCGAGCCTGTTATTGAACTTAAAAAGTTATTTGCTCAACTTATAGATTTAGATAACTATCAACGTATTGCAAGTATTCCATCTGTATCTTATGGTTTGGCAACTGTAGCAAATAATCTTAAATTAAAAGAAACAGACGAGATTCTTGTTATAGACGAACAGTTTCCAAGTAATGTTTATGTATGGCAAAAACTTGCGGATAAATACAATGCAACTGTTAAAACTATACGTTCACCACAATCAAAAAATAATAGTGTGCAACAATGGAATGCAGATATTCTAAATGCAATCAACGACAACACTGCTGTTGTTGCCATGGGAAATATTCATTGGGCAAACGGAACTCTATTTAATCTTAAAGCAATTCGTGAGAAGACAAAACGTCATAATGCTCTGCTTATTATTGATGGCAGTCAGTCAGTTGGTGCATTGCCTTTTTCGGTTAAAGAATTACAACCTGATGCACTTATTTGTGCAGGTTATAAATGGCTGTTTGGGCCTTATGGCTGTGGTTACGCATATTATAGTTCCTTTTTCGATAATGGTAGTCCTATTGAAGAAAATTGGGCTAATAGACTTAATAGTGAAAATTTTGCAGGTTTAACGTCGTACCAATCCAAATACAAACCTCTAGCCAGTAGATATTCTGTAGGTGAAAGTGGTAGTTTTATTTATGTAAAAATGCAAATTGAAGCACTAAAACAAGTCATTGAATGGACACCAGAAGCGATACAGGATTATTGCAGAAACATTTCTGCTGATGCTATTCTAAATCTACAAAGTTTTGGTTGCATTATAGAAGAACCAAAAAATAGAACGCATCATTTATTCGGAGTTAAATTACCTGACAATTCAAATATAGAGCTGCTTAAATCTGAATTTATAAAACGTAAAATTTTTGTGTCCTTTAGAGGAAAATATATTAGAATATCTTGCCACCTTTATAATACAAAAGAAGATTTTACCCAATTAGTAAACTGTATTAAAACAGCAATTAAATAGGTATGTATTTACTCATATCAGCTTTAGCTCCAGTATTTGTGCTTATTGTATATATCTATATTAAAGATAAATACGAAAAAGAATCCAAACGCATTCTTGCTTATACATTTGTTTTAGGTGCAGTTATTAGCATCGCTATCACTACTATTTTATATACTTTTTTCGATTTATTTTTACCATTACCCAATCACTTTAGTGTCTGGCAACAATTTGTAAAAGCCTTTTTTGTAGTGCAGCAATTGAAGAATTTAGTAAATATATTATAGTCAGGTATTATAACCAACCAAGAAAATGGTTTAACGAACCTTTTGATGGTATTATTTATGCCGTTATGGTATCTATGGGTTTTGCTGCTTTTGAAAACATTTTGTACGTATCACAAGATGGATTAGAAGTAGCATTACTTAGAGCATTTACTGCAATTCCGGCGCATGCAACCTTTGGAATTATAATGGGTTATTTTATGGGAAAAGCCAAATTCTCAAACAACAAAATAAAGTGGAATTTAATTGGCTTATGTTCGGCAATTCTTTTACACGGAACTTACGATTTTTTCTTATTTATTAATTTTATTCCGGGAATTTCAATTGGTGCGTTTATCTCTTTAATAATCGCAATTATACTTTCTAAAAGAGCCATAAAAGCACATCAGGAAATTTCTTTTTTTAAGAAATAAAGAGAGTTTATGTAATCTTCAAGAAATCATAGTTTTTCAAAAACAAGTATTTTCAAATCTCCATTAATTTCACTTCCTATTTCCAAAGCCAACCGGTCTACTTCACTTTCTATAATATTCCAGTTTTCATTCAGATCATTAAATGGAGTTATAGAATCAAAATCTAATACTACTAATAAGTTACTTGGATCAGTAGTATCAATCGACCAATTCCCTGTAACTAGCTCTACACCATTATTAGCACTCATATTCATGCTACTATTACTATCATCAAAATTGAAAACATAACCGTTGTAATCTTCTGTAAAATCTTCATCTGCAAAGACATATTCGTCTATTATCCAGTTCCCATCTGTAAGAAATCCAGCTAGTATTATTTCATCGTCATCATCAAAATCATAATCATCATCTTCATCACAATCACTTATAGCATTTTCTAAATTAGTTTCCAATGATTCTATGTCATTCACATCAACTTCTATTCCATCAAACTTAATAAGTGAAAAAGGGAAATTAAAATTTACAGCAATAAAGTCGTCAAGATTATCAATAAACTGAAATAACTCCTTATCGTTTGCTATTGTAATAGTATTGGATATAGTAGCATTGAAAGCTAATACTTCGAATTGTATTGGGTATATAAAGTCAATACATTCAATATCTTCATCTGGCTCATTTTCACCAGCACATTCTGAAACAAAATTATTAAATGTGCTAAAATTTTCAATAGCAACCTGCGTATAATCCATTAAAATTATTTCTATTGGAAACACTATTTGTAAAATATCATCGTCATTAGAAAATTCCTCGAAGGCATTCTCTACCAACTGATAATCGTTTTCAGTAGTTATTAAAATCGCAATATTATTTACCACTACTGTAACTGG
>JADFSQ010000021.1 GCA_022560715.1 Bacteroidota bacterium | reverse complement strand
AATATCCTTCACTTGGCGGAAACTATAAGGTAATGCATCATACACAATTTTTAAAGAGTTTGTTAGAAGATGGACGACTAACTATTGAAGGAGGAGCATTTAAAGGCAAACGTATTACCTTTCATGACCCATGTTATTTAGGTCGAGCAAATAATATATATGAAGCACCACGTGAATTGATTCAGAAATTAGATGCCGAATTGGTAGAAATGAAAAACTGTAAGCGCAACGGATTGTGTTGTGGAGCAGGAGGAGCGCAAATGTTTAAAGAACCCGAAAAAGGAGATAAAGACATAAATGTTGAACGTACAGAACAAGCCATAGAAACCAAACCACAAATTATTGCAACAGGATGTCCTTTTTGTAATACTATGATGACAGATGGAGTTAAAGCAAAAGACAAAGAAAATACCGTAAAAGTCATGGACATTGCTGAACTAATAGCTAATGCTCAAGATTTATAGATATAATTGAAACTATGCTAAAAAAAGAATAATTGGTGGATTAGCAGGTGGAATAGCTTTTGCCTCCACAATAGCTTTAATTGATTATTTTAGAGATAAAGAATTTGATTTGAAAAAATTTATTATTGGAGCAATTGTTTTCGAAATTGCAATGTCAATAGCAATAAAATTCAAAAACTCAAAGTAAGAATGTTTATAAATGAACAAATTAATATAGAGAATCTCCCAAAAACTGATGCTATTCAATATATAAAAGTAGAGAAATCGTACTTTTATATATTACTGTTTAATCTAATAGCAATCTATAGCTCTTTAATTGTAGGTATAACTCTATTTACATTCTTAATCTATAAAGGAGTTTTTCAAAAATTTTATTGGTTATTTTTTGCAATCTTAATTTTTGCTTTAATAGTTCAAATTATTTTTTGCAAAATGGGGTTTAGCAAGCGCAAATATGCAATTAGAGATAAAGATATAACCTATTCTGAAGGTTTAATAACAAACACCACAACAACTTTACCTTTTAATAGAGTTCAACATATAGAAATAAAACGTTCTTTTTTATCAAGAAAGCTTAATTTATCTACACTTAATATTTATTCTGCTGGCGAATCTGGTGGAGATTTATCAATAAAAGGTTTGCCAAAAGATGTAGCCGAAAAGATGTATACTTTTTTAACAAACATTTTAAATGAGCGACTATAATTTTAAGTTGCCATCAAGACAATCATCAAAAGGAATTATTGTTATTTTTGGTAAGAATATTTTTAAATTTATTAAGAATGCTATCTTAATTTTTGCAGCATTCTTTGTAAGTTTTAAAGGTTCATATGATACTAAAATCATATATGGAATTGCTCTTTTATTTTTATTTTTTATAATATTCTCAATATTAAAATATCTAAATTTTAAGTTTCATATTACAACAGATTATTTTGTATTAAACCAAGGAATACTGAATAAAGAAAAAATATCTATTGCTAAAAATAAAATTCAAAATGTTTACATAAAACAAAACATCTTGCAACAATTAATAAATGTTGTGTCCTTGTCTATAGAAAGTGCTGGAGATAAAAACACTGAAGTCGAAATACAAGCACTATCAGTTTCAAAAGCTAATGCGCTCAAAGAATTATTATTAGAAAACAAAACGGTTGAAACGATTGATGAGGTTAAAGAAAAAGAACCAACAGTATATTTTAAAGCGTCCATTAAAAAGTTAATTTTAGAAGGCATCTCTGAAAATCACCTTAAAAGCTTTATTATTATTTTAATATTTCTGATTGGTATTTACAGGGATTTTAAAGATTTCTTAATGTCTTTTGAAACTGAAACTAGATTTAATGCATATTTCGAGTTTAACGAGACAGAACTTTTAAGTGTAATGATTTTCAATTTTGTATTAGTTTTTTTGCTGCTGTTTGCAGCATTTCTGTTTTCGTTAATAAAAATTTTTATTGAAAACTATGATTTAAAAGTTATCAAAAAAGAAAATGGATTAGAAATATCTAAAGGACTTTTCAATAAAATAAATTTAGGATTAACGCCAAGTCGTATTCAAAATACAGATATCAAAACTAATAGATTTAAGCAATGGTTGGGTTTGTATAAGCTAAATTTTACTCAAGCAATGGTAAATAAAAAACAGCAAAAGCACTTTGCTATTATTGGTCTCAATAAACTTCAGGTTAATGAATTGGTTGATAAATTTTATCCAAAGGTATTTTTATCATTAGTAAAACTAAAACCTGAAAAATTTTTCATTTATAGTAGTATAGTTGTTTATGCTTTAATATTTTTAGTATTAAATATCATCTTCAGTTTTATATCGTTTAAATTATTTTTAATAAATATACCTTTACTAATCTTTTCAGTTTTATCAATAATTTATAGTTATAAAAAAGCATATTACAGTATTGATGATAAATATTTAGTTGTTGGTTCAGGTAAGTTTATTGACACTTATACAAGTTTTTTAGAACTTCACAAAGTACAAAGTGTATCATTTGAGCAAACAATCTTTCAGAAAAGAAGAGGTTTAGCATCTGTAATTGTTTACTCTTCAGCCAAAGAGCTTTATATTTCGCATATTAAAGAAACAAATGCTAAATCCATTATCGATTATTTGCTTTTTAAAATTGAGTCAAGTAAAAAGGATTGGATGTAAAATTGTATTTTTGTATTCTGAATAAAAGATAAAAAGCTATGGACATAGCTGAACTTATTGCAAATACACAGGATTTATAATCGAAATTAAATCAAAAATCGTAAATCTTAATTCGTAAATCAAAAATATGTTAGTCGATTTTAACACATTGCCAGAAACCTCAAGAGTTTGGATATACCAAGCCAATCGTTCGTTTACCGAAAGCGAATTGGAAGAGATAAGCTCAAAATTAAATACATTTATTGAGAACTGGACTGCACACGGAAGCGATTTACAATCTGGTTACGAAATTAAGTACAAGCGTTTTATAATCATCGGTTTAAATCAAAACTTGAATAACACTTCTGGTTGTTCAATAGATGCTTCAGTACATTTTATTCAGCAATTAGAACAAGATTATAATGTAGATTTGTTAGATAAAATGAATGTGTCTTACAAGCAAGGCGAATTTATAGCTTACAAAACATTAAAAGATTTCAGGAAAATGGCAAAGCAAAAAGCCGTTTCAAAAAATACTATTGTGTTTAACAACTTAGTTACCAATATTGCCGAATATAAAGAAAATTGGGAAGTTCCGGCAAGCGAGAGTTGGCACAATCGTTTCTTAAAATAGTTCCTATTGTCATTCTGAACTTGTTTCAGAATCTTTGCTACCATTCTTCGGAAACAATTCTTAAATTCTTTAAATAGATAGATTGTTAATTACATTCGTTATAAAACTATCTTAAAGTCTTAAAAACTTCATTTTAAAAATGTTATTTTGGCATAGTTATTCGTTATATATCCCAAACCGAATTTATGCGCATTAAAATTTTACTTGTAATTACTGTTGGTTTCGTTAGCCTTGCAATTGGTCAAAACAGTAAAAACCCTTTATTAACAAATGATTTTGAATCTCAACAAAAATGGGTGGATAGTGTGTATTCTGCAATGTCCATAGAAGAAAAAGTTGGACAATTGTTTATGGTTATGGTGTTTTCCAGTCAGGATAAAGAAACACACCAAAGTATTGTAAAGCAAATCAAAGAAAATAAAATTGGTGGCATCATTTATTCAAAAGGAGGTCCAATACGTCAGGCACGATTAAATAATGAATATCAGGCGATTTCTAAAACGCCATTACTTATCGGTATGGATGCAGAATGGGGATTAGGAATGCGATTAGATTCTACCTATTCCTTTCCATGGAATATGACTTTGGGAGCAATTAAAGATAATGCATTAATCGAAAAAGTTGGGTATCAAATAGGCGAACACTGTAAACGTCTCGGCGTTCATTTTAATTTTGCTCCTGTAGTAGATATTAATACAAATCCTAAAAACCCAATAATTGGAAATCGTTCGTTCGGAGAAGACAGAGATAATGTAACCGAAAAGGCATTGGCTTTTATGAAAGGCATGCAAAGTGCCGGAGTTTTAGCCACAGCAAAACATTTTCCAGGTCATGGAGATACCGAAACCGATTCACATAAAACCTTACCGACTATTAAGTTTAACAAAAAACGTATAGACTCTGTTGAATTGTATCCTTATAAAATATTGATAAAACAAGGGCTTTCAAGTGTTATGGTTGCTCACTTAAACGTACCAAGTTTAGAAACACGAGCAGATTTCCCTTCGTCGCTTTCAGAACATATAGTAACCAATATTTTAAAAGAGCGATTAGATTTCAAAGGACTCATTTTTACGGATGCGCTTAATATGAAAGGAGTTTCCAATTATAGTGAAACTGGCGATATAGATTTAGCAGCTTTTAAAGCAGGAAATGATGTGCTTTTAATGTCTGAAGATGTTTCCATAGGTATTACCAAAATTGTTGTTGCATTTAATAAAGGTGAAATTTTAGAAGAACGTCTGTCACATTCAGTTAAAAAAATATTGATGACTAAATACAAAGTTGGTTTATACAATTACAAACCAATCGGGATTTATAATTTGGTTGAAGATTTGAATAGAATAGAAGACGATGTGCTTTATGAAGAATTAATGGAAAATGCTTTAACGGTTATAAAAAACAAGACTAAACTTTTGCCATTATTGAGATTGGAAACTAAAAAAATTGCTTATGTAAAATTGGGAGATGATGATGGATCAATATTTCTAAACGAATTAAAAAAATATGCAAAAATTGACGAAGTTAAAGCAGATAAATTAGACAATCTTATTAATAGATTAAACAATTACAATACTGTTATTATCGGTTTTCACAAATCGAATGCAAACCCATGGAAAGCTTATAAATTTAGTAATCAAGAGTTAGTGTGGTTATACGAAATAGCAAGAACAAATACGGTTATCTTAAATGTATTTGCAAAACCTTATGCACTTTTAGATTTAAAAACGACCGAAAACTTTGAAAGCATTATGATATCGTATCAAAACAGTAAAATAGCACAACAAAAGGCAGCACAACTTATTTTTGGTGCTATTCCATCTAAAGGTGTTTTGCCAGTAAGTATTGGAAATGATATTAAAGCTGGTTTTGGCATTCATTTTTTACCAGTAAGTAGATTAAGTTATGGCTTACCAGAACGTGTTGGTATGAGTTCAGAACGCTTAAAAAAAATAGATTCTATCGCACAATACGCAGTAGATTCACTAATGACACCAGGAATTCAATTAATTGTAGCTCGAAAAGGAAAAATTATTTACAACAAAAATTTTGGAAAGCATACCTATAAAGGAAATCGAAAAGTTAAAAATACCGATATTTATGACGTTGCTTCACTAACTAAAATATTGGCAACAATTCCATTACTTATGGAATTAGAAGAGCAAGGTGTTATTTCTTTAGATTCAAAACTGTCAGAATTACTACCAGATTATAAAGATTCTAATAAAAAAGATGTCACCATCAAAAAAATGTTGTCACATTATGCAAAGTTTAAACCCTGGATTCCTTTTTATTATAGCACATTAGATTCAGTCACGAAAAAACCTGACGAAAAATATTATAGGTCAAAAAAGAGTAAATTGTTTAACATTGAAGTTGCAAAAAACTTATATTTAAGGTCAGATTATCAGGATTCTATTCAAGAAATAATTAAAGAAAGCGAGATGTTAAACAGGTTGCGATATCGTTATAGCGATTTGCCATATTATATTTTAAAGAAATTTATTGAAACACATTACGACCAAACACTCGATAATTTAGTACAGCAGCATTTTTACAAATCACTTGGAGCAAATTATACAACATATAATCCGAGAAAAAAGTTTAGTGACACGCAAATTATCCCAACAGAAATTGATGATTATTTTCGGTATCAGGAAATTCATGGTTATGTTCATGATATGGGAGCAGCAATGCAAAATGGAGTAGGTGGTCATGCAGGTGTTTTTAGTAACGCCAATGATGTAGCCAAAATTATGCAAATGTATTTGCAGAAAGGATATTATGGCGGAAAACGTTATCTTAAAACAGAAACTATCGGTAAATTTACTACCTGTTATTTCTGCGATAAAGATAATAGAAGAGGAGTTGGTTTCGACAAGCCTCAACTTAAAGATGAAGGTCCAACATGTGGATGCCTTTCGATGTCGAGTTTTGGGCATTCAGGTTTTACAGGAGTCTACACTTGGGCAGATCCGGAAGAAGAAATTGTATATGTGTTTTTAGCAAATAGAACGTATCCAAGTTCTAAAGGAAAAAATAAATTATTAAGAGAAAGTATAAGAACAGAAATACAACGCTTTATTTATAAAGCAATAGATAAATAAAAGTACTTAAAGTTATAAGTTAAGAGTACTTAAAGTTAAGAAAATGACTTTAGACACTTAAAACTTTAGGCACTTAAAACTTTAATTATGATAATAGGAATAGTATGTTATCCAACATTTGGAGGTAGTGGAGTAGTAGCAACCGAACTTGGTTTAGAGTTATCTAAACGTGGTCATGAAGTGCATTTTATAACTTACAGTCAGCCGGTTAGGTTAGAATTGTTAAGTAACAATGTACATTATCATGAAGTAAATGTTCCCGAATATCCTTTGTTTCATTATCAGCCTTATGAATTGGCATTGTCAAGTAAATTGGTCGATACTGTTAAGATTCATAAAATAGAGGTATTACATGTACACTATGCAATACCTCATGCCTATGCTGCATATATGGCAAAAAAAATGCTGCTTGAAGAAGGTATTAATTTACCGATTGTAACCACGCTTCATGGTACAGATATTACGCTTGTAGGCAGTCATCCTTTTTATAAACCTGCTGTTACTTTCAGTATTAATAAATCGGATGCTGTAACCTCTGTATCACAAAGTTTAAAAGATGACACTTTGCGATTATTCAACATTAAAAGAAAGATTGAAGTTGTACCTAATTTTATAGATTTAGGCAAATACTCACATTCTTTTACAGATTGTCAGCGTGAAATGATGGCTTGTCCAGATGAAAAAATAATTACTCATATTAGTAATTTTAGACCCGTAAAACGGATTAATGATATCATTAATGTATTTTATAATATTCAAAAAGAAATTCCCGCTAAACTTATGATGGTTGGTGATGGTCCGGAAAAAGAACCTGCCGAACGCTTATGTGAAAAACTTGGTATTGAAAACAAAGTCATTTTTTTTGGTAAAAGTCGTGAAATAGATAAAATACTTTGCTTTAGCGATTTATTCCTATTGCCTTCTGAAAGTGAAAGTTTCGGATTGGCGGCTTTAGAGGCAATGGCTTGTGCTGTACCAGTAATCTCAAGTAATACAGGAGGAATTCCAGAAGTAAACAAGCATGGAGTTTCAGGTTTTTTAAGTAATGTTGGTGATGTAGAAGATATGACAAAAAATGCGCTTTATATTCTTCAAAACGAAGATGTTCTTAAAACCTTTAAAACAAATGCCAGAATTGAAGCAAACAAATTTGATATTCATAATATTGTACCTTTTTATGAAGCTATTTATAAAACAGTACTCAATAAAATGTCTTTAGTATGATGCGTCTATTTGCAATCTATATTTTTCTATTGTCTTCGTGTAGTTCTAGTTCAACTATAAATAAACAAACCATGATTATATCTCAAGATACAATTACTTTTGAAACTCTTGCCGAAGATTTTTATGGGGGAATGACAGATTCTAAATTCATTGTTATTAAAGATGAAACAACTTTAAATGAAATCTATAAACTAATAAATAAAAGTAAATCACCAGGAATAAAAATTCCTATTATAAATTTTGAAAAAGAAACTGTATTAGTATTGTTTTTAGGAGAAAAGACTTCAGGAGGACACTCAATTTCTGTAGAACAAATTTTAGATGAGAATGAAAAATTAATAGTTAAGTATAAAGTTACATTACCCAAACTTGGTGAAATGGTTACTACTGTAATGACGCAACCTTATTGTATTATTAAAATACCGATAACTTCAAAAGAGATTATTTTTGATAAAAAAGATTAGGAATAATAAGGTTTCAAACTTCCGACTTAATCAGGCACATTCATAATCACCTAAACATTTGTTTATTAGACAGATATGTTGTATATTAGATAGAACAAAACCCCGAAAAGGAGGCAAATCCTTAAAAATCGGGGTTTTTAATTTTCATCTATGTCCAAAACCTGCCTACCGCAGGCAGGTACGAAGAATTTCTGTCCCGATAGCTATCGGGATCCAACACGAGTTTTCATTTTTAAATCCCTCAGAGAATTTTGAGATTTATTACCATCGTTTTTTATTGAGTGATCTGGGCAAAATCCATGCAGCAATTCCCTGGGAAGAGCTGGTGGGTGTTTTTAAAATTAAAGAAAAGGAGAAAGGCACAAAGAATTATTTTAGTCCCAAAGGGAAACCAGCCTTGATGTTTTTAAAACACTACGCTTGTTGTTAAGACAGGCGTTTAACAGAACAGCTGAATGCCAATATCGATTATCAGTTTTTTTGTGACATTAGTTTAGGCCATCATCGTTTAACGAGTTATAAAATCGTAAGTCAAATACGATGTGAACTGGCTGGGTTATTAAATGTTTCTGAAGTAGAAAAAGTATTGTTCAATCGTTGGTCAAGTTATATAAAAGATCAAGACAGTATAACTACTGATGCCACTTGCCATGAGAGTGAGCTTCGTTTTCCCACCAACCAAAAACTACTTTGGGAGTCTGTGGATTGGAGTTATGGTCAGATGAAAATAATTTGTAAAGAATTAAAGCTGAAACCTCCACGCACCAAATATCTAAAATGGAAAAGACGCTACAAGTTATAGTAAAATGCGAAGAAAGACCAATAAAAAGCGCATACCACTAACCAGGGCATTGTTACATTTACCAAAAAAGATAAATAGAGAATTAGATGATTTAGAAAACGATGTTGATTTTGAAATGCCAAAGCTCTATCATAAACGTAGAAGAGTCATTAAAAAAATACACAGTCAACAGCAACTCCTCTTTGCAAAGGGAGAGAAACCTAAAAACAGGATTGTAAGCATCCATAAAGATTATTTGCGCCCAATAGTAAGAGGCAAAGAAATAAAATCGATAGAATTTGGAGCAAAAGTCAACAAACTTCAAATAGATGTCATCAATTTTATACAAAAAATAAGCTTTGATAACTTTAATGAAGGCACTCAGTTTAAAAACACCATCTACAAAGCACAAGGGCTTAGCAAGACAAGAGTGAAGATAGCAGGAGCAGATGCTATCTATGCCACCAATAAGAACAGGGTCTTTGCTACCAATAAGCAAATACAAACAGACTTTAAGCCAAAAGGAAAACCATCAAAACACCACAAACAACAAAAACAATTAAAAATCTTGATAACCAAAGAAAGAGCTTCAAGGTTAGAGGGAAGTTTTGGCAAGGAAAAAGAACACTATCACTTAAATAAAATTAAAGCCAAGACAAAAGCTACAGAAATACTTTGGATTTTCTTTGGGGGCCCACACTGCTAATTGCCTTGAAATAGGTAGGCGAATGTATCAAAATAAACTCAAAAAAGCAGCTTGAATTACCCTTCAAAAAAAATCTATAGGTTAGCTCTGTCTTGTTGGTTCTGAAAAACAGAGAAAAGAAGCAAAACATCATTGAAAAGTAAAATAATCCAAATAACTCTATCAAATCTTCTATATTTTAATAACTCAATTCTTATTATCAACTTACTTCTGAAAGTGCCTCAACAGATTGTAAGTTATCGAAAAACAAGTCTTATGTCTTTTTTCTTTGAGCGCAGCGGTCTTTTTTCTTTAGTTGGACAGCATAATTTCAATATATACATTCTAATTAATCTTCAATAGAAAGTGTAATTATATAAGTGCCTAATTCTATTAAATCGGTATTTAAAATTTCTAAATCAACATTTACAATTTCAAAAACAACAGATACTGTTCTCGTAAATATGTTTGTATTAAACACATCATAAACAAAAGTGTCAGTAGCATTGCTATCTAAATAGCGAAACTCAATAGATCCTGGAGCAAAATCGTCTAAAAGGTTTCCGTTTAGATTTTCGTCTTCATAACGTGTAATAACGCCATCTCCATCATCGTCGTCATCAAGATAATCAGGAATGCCATCACCATCTGTATCTTGAGCATCGTCTAAAAGTTCATCACCATTTGGATCTGGATTTTCTTTTATCGTAGGTACATTGTCGCCATCATCGTCTTCGTCTTTATAGTTTGGTATGCCATCACCATCTGTATCATCGTCATCTAAATCTCCATTTCCATTTATATCTTCTAAAAGTGAAGGTATGCCATCATTATCGTCATCTTCAAAGGAGGAAACTGTGTTTACAGTGCCACTCATGGCTTCGTAATCTTCTAAAATGGTAATATCAGAAGGCGGAATAGCTGCACAAATTAAATTATTTATATCTCCATCGTATATTCTGTAGTTAAACCGTACAGAGCTTCCGTTAATTGTAAATGATTCTGGATAATCATTTGTTGGAGGATTAAAAATTAGATCGTTGTTAGTGCTCCCAGGAAACAAAAGTGTTAGGGATTCAAAAGGGTCTATTTTTGTGTCGTAAATAACATAGTTCAAGCTGTTCTCATCACCACAACGTTCTAATTCTTGATCAAATACAAGTTCAACTAAAATAATATCGCCATCATTGCAAGAATGTAATATTGGAAAAACAACTAAAAGGGTAAAAATAAGCTTACGCATTGTTTTGGGTTTTTGACAAAAATAACAGAATTGTATTTTATAACGCATCATATTGAAAATAATTTTATTTGAATTACTTTTACACCCTTAATAAAAAATATGAAACACATTTATTTCGATAATGCGGCAACTACCAAAATTCGTGATGAAGTTATTGATGCAATAACTCATGTTATGAAAAATAATTATGGAAATGCTTCATCTTCACATAGTTTTGGACGTTCATCTAAAACATTAGTTGAAAGTTCAAGAAAACAAATAGCATCCTTTTTTAATGTGTCTGCTTCCGAAATTGTATTTACTTCCGGTGGCACTGAAGCCGATAATTTAGTACTTCGTAGTGCAGTTCGGGATTTAGGCGTTACACATATAATTACATCGCGAATTGAGCATCATGGTGTATTGCATACTTTGGAGCAATTACAAACCGAATATAATGTTTCTGTAAGTTATGTGAATTTAGATGCAGATGGTCAAATAAGTATGGAGCATTTGGAAGTACTGCTTCAGACTAACCAAAAAACATTGGTAAGTTTAATGCATGTTAATAACGAAATCGGAAACCTTCTCGATATTAAGCAAGTAGCCGAATTGTGTAAAGCGAATAATGCCTTGTTTCACAGCGATGCTGTACAATCGGTTGGACATTATAAAATAGATTTGCAAGAGATACCTATAGATTTTCTGGTAGCAAGTGCACATAAATTTCATGGGCCTAAAGGCGTAGGTTTTGCTTTTATTAGAAAAGGCTCTGGTTTAAAACCCTTAATTTTTGGAGGTGATCAGGAGCGAGGCTATCGTGCAGGAACAGAATGTGTGCATAATATAGTTGGTTTAGAAAAATCATTGACCATGGCTTACACTAATCTTGAAGCAGAAAGTAACTATGTAAAAGGGATAAAAAGTTATTTTATTGAGCAGCTTAAAGCTAATATTCCTGATGTGTCTTTTAATGGCAGTTCGGGAGATATGAATAAAAGCACATATACTTGTTTTAATGTATGCTTACCAGTTGCACAAGAAAAGTCTGCTATGCTGTTGTTTCAATTGGATTTAAAAGGCATAGCTTGTTCTAAAGGAAGTGCCTGCCAAAGCGGAAGTTCACAAGGCTCGCATGTGTTGGCTCAAATATTAAGTGAAATAGACATGCAAAAACCTTCCATACGCTTTTCGTTTAGTATTT
Organism: Bacteroidota bacterium; assembly: GCA_022560715.1. Lineage (GTDB taxonomy): Bacteria > Bacteroidota > Bacteroidia > Flavobacteriales > Flavobacteriaceae > PRS1. The sequence goes on along the minus strand of JADFSQ010000021.1, from coordinate 220 downwards.
ATAATACCAAAGATGAAGTCGATTATGTGGTTGAGGTGTTGAAGGAGTTGGTATAATTTCTTCATCATTACAAAGGAAGAAGGATTGAAATAATCTTTTCAATCCTCTTTCGCGTTCCGCTTTGGCGGACGAGAAAATTTGGTTTAACCTGCCTGCCGGTAGGCAGGTTCCCCAACCCTCTGGGTCGGAATTTATGATGTTTGCGATGCAAACTTCATAT
>JADFSQ010000370.1 GCA_022560715.1 Bacteroidota bacterium | reverse complement strand
TATCACTTTTAGTGATGGAGAATTCGAAGGTTTCACAGGAAGTAATATTTTCTTCGGGGGCTATACTGCTGAATCCAAAGTATTGATTTTTTTAGAATTCGGCATATCTGAGGTCGGTGAGTCCGAATGGGGACAAATGTTTTCGGACGCAATTGTCTCAACATATAACAGTAGCGACAAGAATCACCAAATGCCTTTTACTATAGAGGAAAACATCTTAAAAATAGAATATGAACCAACACGGTTTATGTACTTTGAAAAACGTTAATACATAAGGTTTGTGTGCTGAATTTATTTCAGCATCTAAAATATTTAGCCTTACTTGATTTAGTAAGGCTTTTTTATGGAACAATAATTGATTTACTATCTTTATAAGAATAAAAAACAGTTAAGATGAAAACTTTAAAAACAATATCATTTTCAATACTAATGTTAATCGTTATGGCAAGTTTTTCACAATGCTCAAGCACAAAAAAGTTACAAGAAAATACACCATTAGCTATAGGTAAAGTTTATTTTCAAAAGTGGATTGCTGGTATTGAAGGTGGTGGAGCTGGATTAAATATCTATATTCCAACAGAAGACAATTCAATAGAATTAGATAGTGTGTATTTTAGAGGGAAAGCTACAAAACTCGAGATTAAAAATCAAAACGGAATAATTTATATCGGAAGATTCATCAGCGACTTTAATAAAAAGAAAGACATAGTTATGAGTAATGAGCCAAATGCCGAATTTGGCAATGAAATGCCAAAAATGCCACCAAAGATTCCTTTTGAATTAAAAGATAACGAATGTGTTATTAGTTATAAAGAAGGTAAAAAAACAAAATATTTTAAAGTTAGTAATATTGTAGAAAAGGATCTTATTCCTTATCCAAGTGCTCCACCAAATAAGCAATAAAAGTTTTCAGTAATTAAAGTGCGCTAAAGTTATAAGTACTTAAATTTATTCAAACATAAAAAATCATAGATAATCTCTAAATGAAGTTCTAAAGTTTAATTTTAGTTATAAAAACCTTCACTTAAGTGCACTCTAAATACTTTTTACTTTAGGCACTTATTTTTTTATTTTTATAAGAATATACAACCTTTGGCTTATGTTAGTTAAAAACGTATTTTTAACACTACAAACAAAGACTCTTGAGCACTTTTAAAACACTTTTTAAACAAACATTTATTTATGGCTTGGCTACAGTACTGCCAAGAATGTTGAGTTTTATATTAGTGCCTTTATACACCACAAAAGGCGTTTTATCTTCAGTTGCCGACTACGGAAAAGTGTCTATCATCTTTTCGTATTTTGTTATTTTTAATGTGGTTTTAGCCTACGGAATGGAAACTGCATTTTTCCGATTCTTTAATAAAGAAGATGATAAGATCAAAGTTATTGGCACTTCAACAATATCTTTAATTGCAACGTCTTTAGGCTTTTTTGTTTTAGCATTAGTGTTTCAAAATCAAATAGCACATTTTATAGATATTGATGTAAAATACATTAATCTTGTTATCTGGATTTTACTTTTAGATGCTCTTGTAATAATTCCGTTTGCTTGGTTACGAGCAACACAGCAACCAACACGATATGCAGTTATTAAAATCCTGAATGTTGTAATTAATTTAGGATTGAATGTTTTTTTATAATTAGCATTAAAAAATTTAGCAGCAAACGATTCCATATTCGAGAGTATTTACAAACCAAACCTTGAAATTAGTTACATTTTTATAGCCAATCTAATCGCAAGTGGAGTTACATTATTACTTATGTTTCGGTTTTATACCAAAATTAAATATGTGTTTAATTCAGCACTATGGAAAACAATGTTTCGTTATGCATTCCCTATTTTAATTGCAGGAGTTGCGTTTTCAATAAATGAAACTTTCGATAGAATTTTACTAAAAGAATTACTACCAGAAGATATTGCAGAAACCCAAATAGGAATGTATTCTGCCTGCTACAAGATTGCCTTGTTTATGACCTTATTTGCAGCAGCTTATAAACTTGGTATAGAGCCTTTCTTTTTTAGTCATGCAAAGACCGAAAACCCTCAAAAAAATTATGCTAAAATATTAGAATTTTATATAGCTTTTGGTGCAGTAATATTATTAACAGTTGTTGTTTTTGCAGATGTATTAAAGCCTTTTATTGTAAGAGACGAAGCCTATTGGGAAGCCATGTGGATTGTACCTATTATACTAATAGCTAACTTTTGTTTAGGTATTTACTACAATCTTTCAGTTTGGTATAAAATCACAGATAGAACAAAATTTGGCGCATATATTTCGGTATTTGGAGCAGTTATTACATTAGCTATAAATATTTTATTTATAAAAACCTATGGTTATAAAGCTTCTGCAATTGCAACATTAGTCGCTTATGCAACAATGATGTTTCTATCATATTACTTCGGAAAGAAATATTATCCAATTCCATACAACCTTAAGAAAATAGGATTGTATTTTAGCGTATCAATTGGGTTTTCAATAGTATCATTCTATTATTTTAGAGAAAATTTTATGGTAGGAATAGCACTATTAATAGCATTTTTAATAGTTGTTTTTCGTTCAGAAAAGAACCAAATAAAATTATTATTAAAACAATAAATTTCCGTATTGATTACAA
>JADFSQ010000020.1:2715-12280 GCA_022560715.1 Bacteroidota bacterium | reverse complement strand
TATGCAATTATTTATAAAAAGCTTACTAAGCTTTCAAAGAAAGTATCTGGGTTTTCGGTATGTAACCAATGTCCAGCATTATTTATCGTCACAAGAACTGAATTTGGAAAATGTATTTTTATTAATTTTTCGTCTTGTTCTAAAATATAATCCGATTTATCGCCTCGAAGAAACAAAGTGTCTCCTTTAAATATTGAATTCGTTGGCAATGCTTCGCCTATTTCTTCAACATTATCTTTTAATACTTTTAAATTTATCCGAAGTGCAAATTTGCCTTTTTCAACCCAATATAAATTTTTAAGTAAAAACTGCCTTACGTCAAACTCTGAAACATAATTTGCTAAAACTTCGTCGGCTTCTTTTCTGGTTTTTAAAACATCTAAATCTAATACTGATAATCCTTCCAAAATGGTTTGGTGATGTAATGGATAATATCGTGGAGATATATCGGCTACTAATAATTTTGAAACCATCTGAGGGTATTTTGCTGCAAACAACATTGCTACTTTTCCTCCCATCGAATGACCAAGTAATACGATGTTACTTAACTTGTATGAATCACAATATTGTTTTAAATCTCGAATTAAAACTTCGTAATTAAACACTTCATCATGAGGGCTTCGTCCATGATTTCGCTGGTCAACCAAATGCACTTCATAACCTTGCTCACTGAATTTCCTGCCGAGAGCTTTCCAGTTATCGCTCATACCTAAAAAACCATGGAGTATAATAAATGGTTGCCCTTGACCTATAATATTAGAATGTAATATCATTTACGAATTATGATTTTTGATTTTTGATTTTAAAACTTCAAACTGTTTATGAAGACTTATTTCAATCTATGTAAATACATATTTACTACATTTTCAATGCCTAAATACAAACTTTCGGAAATTAGCGCATGACCAATGGAAACCTCCAAAAGCTCTGGTATACTGTCTTTAAAATATTTAATATTATCCAGCGATAAATCATGTCCTGCATTTATACCAAGACTGATAGAATTTGCTAATTCTGCACATTCAATATAGGGTTTAATAGCGTCTTTATTTCCCAAACTGTATTGGTGTGCAAAATCTTCGGTATAAAGTTCAATCCTGTCTGTTCCAGTTTCTTTTGCTCCTTCAACTTGTTTTAAATTTGCATCTAAAAAAACTGAAGTTCGTATATTATTTTGTTTAAATTCTTTAATAATTTCAGATAAAAACCCTTTGTGCTTTATAGTATCCCAACCAGCGTTCGACGTTATAGCATCATCAGCATCAGGCACTAAAGTAACTTGTGTTGGTTTAATTTTTAAAACCATATCTACAAATTTCGGAATCGGATTTCCTTCTATATTAAATTCGGTATAAACTATCGGTTTTAAATCGTAAGCATCTTGATAACGAATATGACGTTCGTCTGGTCTTGGATGAATGGTGACTCCTTGAGCACCAAACTGCTGTATATCTTTTGCAAATTGAACAAGATTAGGAGTGTCTCCACCTCTTGAGTTTCTTAAGGTTGCAATCTTGTTTATATTTACACTTAATTTTGTCATTTGTTAAGTCTTTAAAACACAAAAATACAAAGTAATACCAATAGAATTATGCCTATTCTGCATATTTTTGATTAATTTGCACATACTTTTATAAACCTATATGCCACTAAGTGATTACATAATAAACGATGTTAAACCTCTTAATGTTAACGACAATATTAAAGATGCTCAGCTATTGTTCAATCAGCTTATATACTCACATGTTCCTGTAAAGAAAGATGATATTTATATAGGCTGTATTTCTGAAACTGACGCTCATTGTTTTGAATCTAACAAACCACTTTCAGAATTTTTATATGCTGTTGAAGGCTTTTACGTTAGAGCAAATTCACCTTGGTTAGATGTATTAGAAGCATTTGCTCAAAACGGCACTAATATTATGCCAGTTTTAGACGATAAAAATACCTATTTAGGGTATTACGAGCTTAGCGATATCATTTCTTTATTTAACGAAACGCCTTTTTTTGCTGAACCTGGAGGAATTTTAATAGTAGAAAAAGGGATAAACGATTATTCTTTTAGCGAAATATGTCAGATTGTTGAATCTAATAATGCAAAACTTTTAGGCACGTTTATTTCTAAAATGGAAAATGATGTAATCCAAATTACTATAAAAATTGGCAGTTCAGGACTTAATGATATTATTCAAACATTTAGACGTTACAGTTATAAAATTGTTTCAGACCATGAAGAAGATAAATTTATAAAAAACCTTAAAGAGCGATCTGATTATTTAAACAAATATTTAAACATATAACTTATGAAGATTGCAATATTTGGTAAGTTTTATCGCAAAAATTTAGAGTCTTCAATAGTAACACTATTAAGAGTTTTAGGCAATAAGCAAACTGAAATTTATTTTGACGAACAATTTTATACATCTATTAAAGCGCAAAAAAACAGTAATTTTAAAGCCTTCAATTTTAAAACATTTAAGCGTTTAGATAATTCGTACGATTTACTAATAAGTATTGGTGGCGATGGTACGATGCTAAGAGCTATTACTTATGTTAGAGATTTTAACATTCCAATAGTTGGTATTAATACTGGTCGTTTAGGATTTTTGGCTACAATACAAAAAGATAATATTCAAAATGCCATAGAAGATATTCTAAAAGGTAATTATCGCATTTCTGAAAGAAGTCTGCTCTCTATAAAAACCGAACCAGAAAATGAAAGTTTATTAGATTTTAATTTGGCTTTAAATGAAATTGCAGTAAGCAGGAAAAACACAACTTCTATGATTACAGTCGAAACTTATTTAAATAACGAATACTTAACATCGTATTGGGCAGATGGTTTAATTATTTCTACTCCAACAGGTTCTACAGGATATTCTTTGAGTTGTGGTGGTCCGGTAATTATGCCAGATGCAGACAGTTTCACACTTACTCCAATCGCTCCACATAATCTTAACGCCAGACCTTTAGTAATTCCAGATTCTACCGAAATAAAACTAAAAGTAAGTGGAAGAGAAGATAGTTATTTAGTTTCTTTAGATTCAAGAATAGCAACATTAAACAACAATTCTATAGTAACCATAAAAAAAGCAGATTTTAAAATTAAAATGATAGAACTGAAAGGAGAGAGTTTTATTCACACACTACGCAAGAAACTTCTTTGGGGAGAAGACAAACGAAATTAGGCAATAATTTGGCTTCTTTACTGTTTATGTATCTATTCAGTGCCTAGGGTTTAAAGTACTTAAAGTGCCTAAAGTGATGCTTTTGTGCTAAAATTTAAGTTTAATCTTCCAAATCAAGTTTAGGATACTGGTTTTGACGTTTATTCGGACCGTTTTTTAGTTACTATGAAGCAATAGTCACAATTTTATCTATGATGTAAAACTTTAGGCACTTTTAACTTTAGTACACTTTAAGTACTAAATAGTTACCTGTTTATCTGTAATACTATTCAACAAATTATAATAGGCAAATCTTATTTATTATATTTGCAAACTTTTAAAATCCTATGCGGTACGTAACCATTATAATTATGAGTGTTTTTTGTTACAATTTTAGTTACTCTCAAATTTATGAAGTGGGAGTGTTTATTGGTGGCAGCAATTTTATTGGAGACGTAGGTGCCACGAACTATATTTCACCTAATCAACCTGCTGTTGGAGGTATTCTAAAATGGAATCGAAGCCCGAGACACTCGTATAGAGTATCTGTTATTTATGCAAAATTGGAAGGTATTGATGTAAAATCTGACGATCCAAGACGAAAGCAAAGAGGATATTCATTCGAAACTAATTTATTAGAGATTTCTGCTGGTATGGAATTTACCTTCTTCGATTTTGATTTACATACCGAAGGAAAAAAAATGACTCCTTATTTATATACAGGAATAACCGCAGCAAATCATGATAACTTTTATTTTAACAATGGAACTCAAACTAATGAAAATACCAGTAGCTGGGTCTTTGGCATACCTATGGTTTTAGGTGTTAAAACAAGGTTAGCTGATAGTTTTATTCTTGCAATAGAAATAGGTGCCAGATATACATTTTCAGACGGAATAGATGGTAGTATTCCTGATAATCCTTCATTACAACCCAACTTTAGCTTCGGAAACATAAACAATAATGACTGGTACACATTTTCCGGAATTACATTAACTTACACCTTTGGGCAAAACCCTTGTTATTGCGGTTACGAATAATGGATTTAAACAGCAAAATAGATACAAACAATTTACCAGAGCATATTGCCATAATTATGGATGGTAATGGTCGTTGGGCAAAACAAAAAGGGAAATTACGAATATTTGGGCATGAAAACGGAGCTAAAGCTGTCAAGAAAGTTGTAGAAGCATATGCAGAGATAGGTGTTAAAAATTTAACACTTTATGCCTTTTCTACAGAAAATTGGAATAGACCAAAATTAGAGGTTCAAACCTTAATGAAACTGTTAATTTCATCATTAAAAAAAGAAATAAAAACACTACACGATAACGATATAAAACTTAATGCAATAGGTAACCTCAAAGCCTTACCAACAATGGTCTATCGCGAATTGATGGATGTAATAGAGATTACCAAAAACAACGGTAAAAGAACCTTAACATTAGCATTAAGTTACGGCTCTCGGGAAGAGCTTATAAATGCCGTAAAACAAATTAGCATTAAAGTTAAAAATAATATAATTTCGCCAGAAAAAATTGATGAATCCGTAATTAATGAGCATCTTTACACCCGAAATTTGCCTGAGGTAGATTTATTGATTAGAACTGGTGGCGAACAACGAATTAGTAATTTCTTGTTATGGCAAATTGCTTATACAGAATTGTATTTTACTAATGTGTTTTGGCCTGATTTTACAAAGCAACATTTGCAGGAGGCCATTGTAGATTATCAAAAAAGAGAAAGACGATTTGGAAAAACAAGTGAACAACTTAGTTAATATTATACTATTGAAAACATACATTACACGACTTTTATTTATAGTTTTCTTTATAAACAGTTTTAGCATTACTGCCCAAGGCATTGAGTTGGCAAATGCAAAAAAATACACTATTGAAGATATTACAATTTCTGGAAGTACAAATTTCAGCTCACAAACTATAATTACATATTCAGGTTTAAGAAAAGGGCAGGAAGTATTTATTCCAGGAGAAAAAATTAGTGTTGCCATTAAAAAGTTATGGAGCTCAAATTTATTTAGTAGTATTGATATTTTTATGACAAAAGCTGAAGGAGATAACATTGTTTTAGAAATTGCTCTTGTTGATTTGCCCGAACTTAAAGAAGCCAAAATTGAAGGTGTTAAAAAATCTAAAATTGAAGAAATCAAAAAAGAAAACACGTTGCAACCTGGTGTTAAGGTTACCGAAAACCTTATAACAACTACAAAAAATTATTTGCAAGACAAATACAAAAAAAAAGGATATTATAACGCCAATGTAACTATAATCACTACCAAAGTTATTGATACTGTTCAAAAAAACAAAGTCAATATGCTGGTAAGCATCAATAAAGGCAATAAAATTAAAGTAAAGGATATAGTGTTTAATGGCGCCGAAAAGCTTAAAAGCAAAAAACTTCGGAAAGCGATGAAAAACACTAAAAAGAAAAATCCAATTCGCGTATATAAACGTTCAAAATATGTTGAAGAAGATTTTAAAGAAGATTTAATTAGTGTAATAAATAAGTATAAAGAAAATGGATATAGAGATGCTCGTATTATTTCTGACTCAATAATTAAAAATGATGACGGGACAATTTCATTAAAAATTAACTTAGAGGAAGGCGAAAAATATACATATGGTAATATTATATTTTTAGGAAACACTGTATATACAGATCAACAACTCAACCAAATTTTAAGAATCAATAAAGGTGATACTTATAATGGTGTCGAACTTAGTAAGCGAATAGCAGACAATTCGAAACCAGATGCAAACGACTTAACAAATTTATATCAAGATAGTGGTTATTTATTTTCTACAATAACACCAATAGAAGTTAGTGCAGATGGAAATGTTATTGATATGGAAATAAGGATTACTGAAGGTAAACCAGCTTATTTTAATAAAGTAACTGTAACAGGAAACGACAAAACAAACGACCATGTTATCTATAGAGAGTTAAGAGTCCGTCCAGGGCAATTATACAGCAAGTCCAATGTTGTACGTACCATTAGAGAATTAGGACAATTAGGCTTTTTTGATGCACAACAAATTGAACCTCATTTTATTAATCCTAGCCCAACCGATGGAACTCTGGATATGGAATTCTCTGTTGTAGAAAGAGGTTCAAGTCAAATAGAATTGCAAGGTGGTTATGGTGGTGGTGGTTTTATTGGGACTCTTGGGTTGTCTTTTAATAATTTCTCTATAAAAGATATCTTTAAAAAAGAAGCTTATAAACCAATCCCGATGGGAGATGGTCAAAAATTATCTTTGCGTTTACAAGCAAGTCAATTTTTTCAAACTTATAGTTTCTCTTTTTCAGAGCCTTGGTTAGGCGGGAAAAAGCCTGTACAATTTTCAATATCTTTATCACACACCAAACAATTTTTATTTAATCCTATAACACGTAAAGCAGACAAAAGCCGGCAGTTCAATATTACAGGTATTTCAGTGGGATTAGCAAAACGTTTAACAGCACCAGACGATTATTTTACATTATCGCAGGCTTTGAGTTTTCAGCTTTACGATTTACAAAATTACAATACTAGCTTATTTACATTTGGTGACGGTTCATCTAAAAATTTAGCCTATACAATAGGCTTAAGTAGAAACAATACTGCTTTTGATCCTATTTATCCAATAAGGGGATCTAATTTTAGTGTTTCCGCTAAATTTACATTCCCATATTCAGCAGTCAATGGTGTAGATTATAAGGCTCTAAAAGATGAAAGGGATGATTTAACCGAAGAATTAGTTAACGACCCTACAAATACGGATATAACAGATAGAATTGGCGAAATAGATCAAGAACGCTTTAAGTGGTTAGAATTTTATAAAATAAAATTTAGTGGAGAATGGTACACAAAAATTGTTGGTCAACTAATATTAAGACCAAAAATTGAATTTGGTTTTTTGGGAGCATTTAACAATGATAGAGGTGTAATACCTTTTGAGCGTTTCTTTCTCGGAGGAGATGGTTTAGGAAGATTTAGTATAGATGGACGAGAAACAATTGCATTAAGAGGTTATCCAAACCAATCATTATCTTCTCCAGATGGTGGAATTATTTATAACAAGTTTTCGTTAGAATTAAGACACCCAATTACATTAGCTGCACAAGCAAAAATTTATGCCCTGGTTTTTGTAGAAGCTGGAGCTTCTTTTGATGATTTTAAAGATTATAATCCTTTTGACTTAAGCCGTTCGGCAGGTGTTGGCATTCGATTATTTATGCCTGCGTTTGGATTATTAGGGATAGATTTCGGATATGGATTTGATTCAATACCAGGAGAGATTGGTAATCATGGTTGGGAAACACACTTTATTATTGGACAACAATTTTAAGTTTGGCACGATATTTTCTATTTAGCCAATAACGATTTAAGCCATGTGTTAAAATTTTTCAAATTATATTTCGTTAATTTGAAGAATATTAACTTTGGTGACGGAATCGTGAATTTTATCCCGTCATTTTAAGAATTTATAAGATGAAATCGATAAATTTAAAATACGAACGGATGAAAATTAAAGTTCTTTTTTTACTGGCATTTGCATTCTTAATAAGTTTTGCTTCATTTGCGCAACGAGGTGTAAGAATTGGCTATATAGATACCGAATATATTTTGCAAAACGTACCAGAATATCAAGAAGCATCAAACCAACTTGATACTAAAGTTCAAAAATGGAAAAGTGAAATTGAATTACGTTTAAGTAAAATCGATAAAAAACAGAAACAATTAGACAGCGAAAGTGTATTGCTAACCAAAGAGTTGATTGAAGAACGTCAAGAAGAAATTGATATAGAAGAAAGCGAAATATTAGATTACCAACAAAAACGTTTTGGTCCGAATGGGGATTTAATGATTCAGAAGCGAAACCTTATGCAGCCAATTCAAGATCAGATATTTACTGCAGTACAAGAAATTGCTACTAATAAAAAATACGATTTTGTTTTCGATAAATCTGCAGATCTAACGATGTTGTATTCAGCAGATAGATTTGATATAAGTGAACAAGTATTACGTTCAATTACTCGATCTTCTAAAAGAAGACAAGTACAAAACCGTCAAGAAAGAAAAGCAGCCGAAGAAGAAGAATTAATCCCAGAAATCAATAAAGAACAAGAAGCTCGCAAAAAAGCTTTAGCCGATAAAAAAGCAGAACGTAAAAAAGTGATTGAAGACAGGCGTAATAAACAACTGGAAGTACGTGAAGCAAAGAAGAAAGCTACTGAAGAAAAAAAGAAAAAGATTTTAGAAGATAGAGCAAAAGCCAGAGAAGCAAAACTTAAAGAAAGAAATAAAACCGTTGATAGTAAAGAGGTAATAGTGAGTGACAATGTTAAAGAAAGCGATAGCACAAGTACAGTTACACAAGAAAAAACATTAAGCCCTAACGAAGCCAAGAAAAAAGCGTTAGAAGATAAAAAGAAAAAAATATTAGAAGATAGAAAGGCTAAATTAGAAGCTGGCAAAGACAAAACTGAAGTTGGCAAAAACATAGAAATTGACAGTACAAAAACAATAGAACCGCCTAAATTAAGTGACAGAGAGGCTCGAAAAAAAGCGCTTGAAGAAAAAAAGAAAAAAATATTAGCCGATAGAAAAGCCAGGCTAGAAGCTCAAAAAAAAGTCAAAGACAGTATAGCCAAAGCCAAAAAAAATAATTAATAATAATCAATAGCAAACAATTTATAACATAATTTAATTAAAATGAAACACCTAAAAACTCTATTATTTGCAGCTGTACTTTGTATTGGAAGTATAAGTTTAACAAACGCCCAAAGTAATGTTGCACATATAAACACCCAAGCATTAATCGATGCAATGCCTTCGGCAATTACCGCTAAAAGCGAATTAGAAAAATTAGCTAAAACCTATGAAGCTGATATTAGATCTATGGTTACGGAGTTCGAAAACAAAGTAAAACAATACGATGCCGAAGCTACTACAAAAACTGATGAGGAAAACGCTAAAAGAGTACAAGAAGTAGGAGAAATTCAAAACAGTATTCAACAATATCGAGCACAAGCACAACAAGATATGCAAAAAAAGGAGCAAGAATTATTTGAGCCTATTTATAAAGAAGCTAAAGCTGCTATCCAAAAAGTTGGAAAAGCACAAGGCTTTCAGTATATATTAGATTCTAGAGAAGGAGCTTCTTTATTATTGGCTGATGGCAAAGACCTTTTGGTTGATGTAAAAAAAGAATTGGGCTTCTAAAATACATTTAAAATATATAGTTTAAAGTTGTCTTTTAAAAGGCAGCTTTTTTTTTATTTTTGTAATATGAGTAAACAACCTATAGGTATTTTCGATTCTGGAGTTGGTGGAACTTCTATTTGGAAAGAAATACACACACTTTTACCTTACGAGAACACAATTTATCTAG
>JADFSQ010000020.1:0-2705 GCA_022560715.1 Bacteroidota bacterium | reverse complement strand
GGCTGATAGCAAATATGCTACTTATGGAAACAAGTCTAAAGAAAAAATCGTTGCTCTAAGTATTAAAAACACCGAACTACTTTTAGAAAAAAATTGCAAACTTATTGTTGTGGCTTGTAATACAGCAACGACAAATGCAATAAAAACTCTTCGTGAAACCTATGCTATTCCTTTTATTGGTATCGAGCCAGCTATAAAACCAGCTGCATTCCAAACAAAAACCAAGGTAATTGGAATTTTAGCAACAAAAGGAACACTAACAAGCGTGTTGTTTCATAAAACAACAAATTTGTTTGCTGAAGGTATAACTGTTGTTGAGCAAATAGGTGAAGGAATTGTGCCTTTAATTGAAAATGGAAAAGCACAATCGGAAGAAATGAAATCGCTCCTCAAAACATATCTTAAACCAATGCTTGATGTGCATATTGATTGTTTGGTTTTGGGTTGTACACATTATCCATATTTAATTCCAATATTGAATGATATGCTTCCTAAACATATAAAAATTATAGATTCAGGTGAAGCTGTTGCACGACAAACCAAAGCTATTTTAGAACAGAATAACTTGCTCAATACTCAAATTACAAAGCCCAAAATACAATTTTATACTAACGGAAATCCAGAAGTGATGGTTTCTCTTTTAGGTGAAAAATTTTCTGTAAATTATTTAGATTTTTGATTCGCAATTTCAAGTAAAATAAATTGATTTAATTGTTTTTCGAACCGATTAAAATTATTGTCGGAAACAAGTAATAGCGTTTTGTTTCCGTTAGATAAGATTGGTCCAAAACAAATTCCTTCAATATTATCAATACTATTGTTGGTTAGCCTATCCCTTAATCTTTCAAAATTCAATAATAACTTTTTAGTTGCTGGTATATAATCTTTATTGCTTAAACTATCCATTTGTAGCGTATTTGTAGCTTGAGAAGCATCTGCACTAAATATTTTAATAGTATTACTCTGGTTTCCGAGACCACTTGAATAACTTCGTTCAATCACAAAAAATTTATTTTTATCATATTCAAGTATATCTGTAAGTCCATTTACTGAAAAATCACCTTTTGGCTGTTTGGCAATAGCATCCAAAAGATATACAAACTGACTTTCAGCCTTATTCGTTTTCGCATTTATAAATGTTATTCTAACTGGCGATGTGGTTTTTGTTAATTGTGGTTTGGGACCGTCTGCTTCTAAAGGCAACTCCATTGCTATCCAATATCCATTATTATTATAGCTATTGCTTAATCCTTCGAGAGTTGCATTATGCCTTGGTTTTTGTTGGCTGTTTGGAAGAAATGCTTTAGGAATTTCAATGGTGTTTTTAATATTTCCAACGGAATCAACGCTAATTAACAATGGTGGCTTTTCTTTATAGATATGTCCTTCGCTTGTTAAAAAAATTTGTTTCGTTTTAGCATTATATCGAATAGATTCTAAATCCAGATATTTAGATGAGTCTTTTATTCGAATCACTTTTTTTATATCAATACTGAATATTTCTGTATTTTTTATTTCAATAGTTGCTTCATAATATCTCGGGTTTGATGCATCATCGCTCACCAAATAATACAAATCATTATAAAAATCTATTCCAGATAAACCTCCTACAATTGTACTATCTACCAGTATATTTTCAGGCAAAATAAATTCGCTTAAAAAATTAAGCTGAAGTTTGTCATATGTTTTAACTTCAGCGTTTTGGCATCCAAAAATTAAAATGGAGCATAAAAGAATGCTTGTCTTTTTTAGAAAGCTATTCATACCATTTAGAATATTTTACATAATTGTTAGCAATTCTATCTATTTCACCTGAAATTAATTCTTGTGAAACATCTTTTACTTTCTTGGCTGGAATTCCTGCATAAATACTTCCTGCTTCTACTCTTGTGTTTTTGGTTACTACTGCTCCAGCAGCAATAATGCTATTGCTTTCTACTACACAATCGTCCATAATGATACTTCCCTTACCAATGAGCACATTGTCGTGAATTGTACAACCATGAACAATAGCGTTATGACCAATGGAGATATTATTACCAATATTGGTTGGTGATGTTTTGTAGGTTGCATGAATTACTGCGCCATCCTGAATATTTACTTTGTTGCCGATTTTTATATAATGCACATCACCACGAATTACAGTAAATGAACTACCCCGAGGCAGAGCCATCGAGGTATCAAGCGGAAAAAACTTATTTTTAGTTTTATGAAAACCTTACGTTTTCAAACTTTCCACTTTACCCCGAGGCAGAGCCTCGAGGAATTCTTTAGATTAAAAAAGGATTTTCATTTTTTGGAAGCGGATATGATAACGATTTACTTGGAGATTTTAGAGTATCTAAAAATCAAAAGTATATTGCATTTACTGTAGATATAAAAAATAAGGAATCAGAAACACATCGCCTTTTTGTGTTTAATAATCTACTTGATAAGGTTTATGAAACAGAGTTTAAAAGAGACATTAAAGATAGAAAATTTATAAACGGTTAAGAATTAAGTAATGTATATTTAATGAACTTTTAATACAGGATAATGTTATCCTCCTATAGAACTCCTAAAAAATGTACGCTGTTATTTTCATTCTTTTCAATATGGGGTTGTTGACCGGATTGATGATAGGATTAACGCTATCCTGGAGAAGGAGAAAAATGCTTCTCATGTGAACAGGGAAGTAGCTCTTGTATTAATGAATGATTTAAAAC
>JADFSQ010000369.1 GCA_022560715.1 Bacteroidota bacterium | reverse complement strand
GTTGATAATATAATGAAGAGCTTATCGTAAACTTTCCTAAGCGATTTAAATAACCCAAATCAAATTTGCCAGAATAGGTTGGGTCTAAATCAGGATTTCCTTGAAAAATATTAGTTAAACTTGTTCTTGATGGAAATGGATTTAAGAAGAATGAATGTGGTCTTCTTAATCTTCGGTTATAGCCTAAAGTAATAATTTCTTCTTCGCTTAATTCATAATTTAAATTTATTGAAGGGAACAATCCTGTATAATTTTTCCTTTCAAAATCACCACTTGTAGGTTGGTCAAGGGTTATTCGGGTGTTTTCCATACGCAAACCTAACAAATATGAAAATTTATCAATTTTTCTCCCATATTGAAAATAGACAGCATTAACATATTGATTAAAATTAAATACATTAGATAAATTTGTATCTATTTCAAACTCGTTTGTCATCTCGTTTAGTAGTTCGACAGTATAATCGGTAGTTTTAGTATCAAAATCGCCACGGTAACCCATTTCAATCTGACTGTTTTCTCCAATAGGAAGCACATAATCCGATCGCAATAAAATTTGAGTTTGATCTTCTATATTAGTAACTAAATCTGTAGTAATTTCGTTAGATATAACTTCAGAATATCTATTTTGATCATTTTCTTCAACTTGAAAATCGAAAGTAAATTGGTGACCACTTTGTTCAAAATCTTTAGTGAAATTAAACGAATATTGTATAGTTTTTGAATCGTTTAATTCTGGATCCAAACGATTACTTTCGCCAATTAAATTTAAATCTTGATCAAACTGCAATAATCTGTTTACCGAATTTCTTTCATTATCATTGTCGCTATATACAATAGAAGTTGTTATAGATGCCGAATCGTTTATATACCATTCTAAACCCATATTTGTTGTTAAGCCTTTTCTAATTCTCGTCCAATCTGTCTTTTCGTCTGTAAAATTACCACTTTGTGTAAATTCTGTAAATATGTAATTATGTCCGGGAGATTCACGATATCTATAAGATGTGGTATTAAAAAAGTTAACGTCACCAGTTCTATAATTCATATTCCCAGAAATTCCTGCAGATGTAGGATAACCAATATTACTTGTGACAGCACCGTTTAGGCCTTGTAACTTGCTTCGTCTTAAAATGATATTAATAATTCCTGCAGTTCCTTCGGATTCGTAACGAGCAGAAGGTGAAGTTATTACTTCAACTTTTTCTATGGCTTCAGCTGGAAGTTGTTGTAATGCATCTGTTGAATTTAATCCAACTAAACCAGAAGGTTTTCCATTTATAAGAATAAGAACATTATTGTTTCCTCTTAAAGCAATATTTCCTTCGGCATCAACCGAAACAGAAGGTACATTGTCTAGCACATCGCTAACAGTTCCACCACTTACGGTAAGGTCTTTGCCAACATGATAAATTTTCTTATCGAGTCTAATTTCGACTGTAGTACGTTCTGCAATAATCTCAACTTCAGCCAACGATTCCATATTAATTTCCAGAGAAAACGAACCAATGTTTTCGCTTTTAGAAACTTGTTTATTTGAAATAGTTTGGGTTTTAAACGAAATATATTCTATAGAAATATCGTAAATTCCAGTAGGTACAGGAATACTAAAATTTCCTTTGACGTCAGTAATTCCACCAGTTACCATTTTGTTTAGTTGTTTACTAAAAAAAGCAATTGTGGCATATTCTAAAGGTTGGTTGGAGTCTTTGTCAATAACTTTGCCAGTTATGGTAACTTCTTTTTGTTCAGGTCTTTGAGCAAAAGCAGTTGTTATAAATAATCCAATAAAAAGGATGGTTAATAGGTAATTGTTCATGCTTGATTTCTACAAGTTTAGCGACAAAAGTATAGTTTGGTTTAGTGTGTCTTGGTTAAAGTTCTGTTAAAAGATTTTATCACATAATTTACTGGTTTAAATAATATCAAGTATGGTTTCAGGAGGGTTACCAATAACTGCTTTATTACCATTTATAACTATAGGGTTTTTCATCAATTTTGGATATTGCAAAATCACTTTTATAAGTTCGTCATCTGTAAAATTTAAATTTTTTAATAAGCTTTTCCATAAAAAGTGCCGCTTTCTAATAATGTCTATTGGATTATAGTTTAGAAGGCTTAAAATTTTTCTTAATTTTTCTTCTGTTAATACTAGATCTTCATGTTTAATCCTAGATTGATCAACATTCCTTGTTTCAAGTATATTAATACATTTTCCAGCAATTTTACACTTTGGGTTATGGTATATTACTATCATGGCAAACTTTTGGGGGTATATGATACAACAAGTAGGAAAAAAGTCTAGAAGCTTACAAGAAAAGACTTAAATAATTTTTAAAATTAATTCTGAAGGTCTTCCAATAACCGCTTTGTTACCATTAATAACTATTGGTCGCTCAATAAGTTTAGGATGCTTTACCATAGCGTCTATGATTTCTTTATCTGAGAGCGTTTTGTCTTTAAAGTTTTCTTTCCAGATGGTTTCATTTTTTCTAACCAATTGGATAGGGCTAATACCTAAAAGGTCAATGATCTCTTTTAGCTCACTTGCAGATGATGTGTCTTCCAGATATTTTACAATTTCAAAAGGTTTTCCTGATTGCTCTAAAATATCTAATCCACAACGTGATTTGCTACATCTGTT
>JADFSQ010000368.1 GCA_022560715.1 Bacteroidota bacterium | reverse complement strand
AAAACCTTACAAGTAGGAGCGAAGATTATTCAAAATGGTATAACGAACTTGTTATAAAAGCCGATTTAGCCGAGAACTCAATAGTTAGAGGTTGTATGGTTATTAAACCTTATGGTTATGCTATTTGGGAAAAAATGCAAGCCGAATTGGATAAAATGTTTAAAGAAACAGGTCATCAAAATGCATATTTTCCGCTTTTTGTACCAAAAAGTTTGTTTGAAGCTGAAGAAAAAAACGCTAAAGGTTTTGCAAAAGAATGCGCAATCGTTACTCATTATAGATTGAAAAACGATCCTGAAAATGAAGGAAAATTGATAGTGGATCCAGAGTCGAAGTTAGAGGAAGAGTTAATTGTAAGACCTACTAGCGAAGCTATTATATGGCATACATTTAAAGGCTGGATTCAATCGTATAGAGATTTGCCATTACTTATAAACCAGTGGGCAAATGTTGTACGTTGGGAAATGCGAACACGATTGTTTTTACGTACCACAGAATTTTTATGGCAAGAAGGACATACTGCTCACGAAACTAAAGAAGAGGCGATAAAAGAAGCCGAATTAATGAATAATGTGTATGCTGAATTTGCAGAAAATTTTATGGCTATGCCTGTTATTAAAGGTGTAAAAACGGAAAGCGAACGCTTTGCTGGAGCCGAAGAAACATTTTGTATTGAAGCTTTAATGCAAGATGGAAAAGCATTACAGGCTGGAACATCTCATTATTTAGGTCAAAATTTCGCAAAGGCTTTTGATGTAAAATTTACAAATAAGGAAGGCAAACGAGATTATGTTTGGGCAACTTCTTGGGGAGTTTCTACACGATTAATTGGAGCATTAATCATGACGCATAGTGATGATAAAGGCTTGGTGTTACCACCAAATTTAGCTCCAAATCAAGTTGTAATTGTTCCTATCTATAAAAATGATGAACAATTTGAAGCTGTTTCAAAAGTTGCTAATACTATTATGAAAGATTTGAAATCAAAAGGAGTTTCAGTGAAATTTGATAACCGAACTGCCTTTAGACCAGGAGCTAAATTTGCACAACACGAATTGCAAGGAGTTCCTTTGCGAATTGCAATTGGTCCTAAAGATTTAGAAAACGGAACAGTAGAATTAGCAAGAAGAGATACACTAACAAAAGAAGTTGTTACCCTTGAAAGTCTTGTAGATAAAGTTGTGAATTTAATGACTGAAATTCAAAGTAACATATTTAGTAAAGCACTGGATTTTAGAAACTCTCATATTACTAAAGTTAATACGTTGGAAGAATTTAAAGATGTATTAGAAAATAAAACAGGATTTATTTCGGCACATTGGGATGGGACTAACCAAACCGAAGCAAGAATTAAAGAGATTACCAAGGCTACAATTCGCTGTATCCCAGTAAATAATATTGCTGAAGATGGCAAATGTATTTATTCTGGTAACCCTTCAAAGCAAAGAGTTTTATTTGCTAAAGCGTATTGAGAAACTTTTTTCAAAAAAATCATTAAGAAGTTGTGGCATTTAAAAATAGTTGTATTTTTGCATCCGCAATGGAAACATTGAGAAAGTTTTTTTGAAATTATTGAGTTTAGGTTGTTATTAAAATAATGATCAATTCAAAATAAAGCGGCCCGTTCGTCTATCGGCTAGGACGCCAGGTTTTCATCCTGGTAAGAGGGGTTCGACTCCCCTACGGGCTACAACAGTTTAATAAAAAGAAAAATGGCAAATCATAAGTCAGCATTAAAAAGAATTAGAAGCAACGAAACGAAACGTTTAAGAAATCGATATCAGCATAAAACGACACGTAATATTATTAAAAAATTGCGTGAGTTAACTAAAAAGAAGGATGCAGAAAAACTATTTCCTTCAGTTGTTGGTATGATTGATAAATTGGCTAAAAAAAATATTATTCATGCTAATAAAGCAGCGAATTTAAAGTCTGGTTTAGCAAAGCATGTAGCTTCTTTATAATTTAGAAGTATTATATATTCATAATTTTATAAGCCTCTTATTTTGAGAGGCTTTTTTAATGCAAAAAAAATCCTCATACTATAAAATTAATATGAGGATTTCTTCTTTAATAAAAGAATATTTAGCTATTCATCGAAATTAAAAATTCTTCATTATTTCGAGTTTGTTTAAAACGTTCGTTTATAAATTCCATAGCTTCTACAGGGTTCATATCTGCAAGATATTTACGCATAACCCACATTCTTTGGATAACTTTTTCATCCAATAACAAATCATCTCTACGTGTGCTTGACAAAGTAAGGTTTATGGCTGGATAAATTCTACGATTAGAAATTTTTCTATCTAATTGTAATTCCATATTACCTGTTCCTTTAAATTCTTCAAAAATCACTTCGTCCATTTTAGAACCTGTTTCAGTTAAAGCAGTCGCTATAATTGTAAGCGAGCCACCATTTTCAATTTTACGTGCAGCACCAAAAAAGCGTTTTGGTTTGTGTAGTGCATTAGCATCAACACCACCACTTAATATTTTACCCGAAGCAGGCTGAACTGTATTATATGCTCGTGCCAAACGAGTGATAGAATCTAACAGAATAACAACATCGTAGCCACATTCTACCAAGCGTTTTGCTTTTTCCAAAACTATATTTGCGATTTTTACATGCTCATGAGCTTCTTTGTCGAATGTAGA
>JADFSQ010000367.1 GCA_022560715.1 Bacteroidota bacterium | reverse complement strand
AAAATACCTCTGCCAATTATTGAATTTAAAAGTAAAAACGGGCTTGTATTTCATCTATTGTACTTCTAAAAACAACATTTTAACGATTAATTTTGAAATATTAATAAATAAGTCTAATTTTGCACGCTGAAATTTGAAGCCCCAAAAATCAAATTTTAAGGTTTCAGAAAACCAAATGATATGTATAAAAATATAATATCTTATTCAGTTATTCCGGTAGTAATGTTTACAGCATTTTATTTTGCTTTAAATGTTAACAAGCCATTGGATATGGACTTGTATTCTATTAAAGGTTTAGACCTTAATTATACAGTGTCTAATGAAGCAGCGATTATTGAAACGTCAACTAAAGATTTTGAATATGAGACTATTTATTCGACTCCAAATCTTGGTAAATCTTTTGTTGGATTTAAAGAAGCACTGGCTTTTAAAGAATCCCGTGGTAATTACTTTGCAGTTAACACTCATGGATATTTAGGTAAATATCAATTTGGAAAAAATACATTAAAGCTTATAGGAATTTATAATACTAATAAGTTTTTGTCAGATCCTAAACTTCAGGAAAAAGCATTTATTGCAAATGCTGCACGCAATAAATGGATATTACGCAGAGATATTAAACGTTTTGTAGGTAAAATAGTTGGTGGTGTTTTAATTACAGAATCAGGAATATTAGCAGCAGCACATTTGGCTGGACCTGGAAGTGTGAAAAAATTCTTAAGAAGCTATGGAGCTATCGGGTTTGCAGATGCTTATGGAACTACTATAAAAAGCTATATGAAACGATTCTCTGGCTATGATACTTCTTTTATCGTGCCAAACAGAAAAGCAAAAGCCTAATCGATTTTTGGTTTAGTGTTTTGAATGCTTGAATGGTAAAAAACAATTATTCTTTATTCATGATTCATAAATAGAATAAAGAACAAAGAAAAGAGACAGTTAAAGGTTTCTTGGTTGTCTTATTTCACAATTCAAAACTCATAACTCATCACTCACAACTCCTAACTTGTTCCTAATCTTTTTGAATAATAAAAATTGATGGTCTTTTATGAAGGTCAACAGTGGTGTGTTTCCACCCTTTAACTGTTTGAGTTTTTATGTATTCGGTTGGTAAGGTAATATCACAAGCTACACAAACTCTTGTATGTACATTTAGAGAAGCACAAATATCTTCAAGCATTTTATTGTTTCGATAAGGTGTTTCAATAAATATTTGAGTCTGTTTTTTTTCAAACGAAAGTCGTTCAAGTTGTTTTAGAGCGGATTTTCGTTCAGACTTTTCTATAGGTAAATAACCATTAAAAGCAAAATTTTGACCATTCATACCAGAGCTCATTAAAGCGAGTAGGATAGAGGATGGTCCAACCAAAGGCACTACTTGTATCTCTTTTTGATGTGCAATTTTTACAATCTCGGCTCCTGGATCGGCAATTGCCGGGCAACCGGCTTCAGAAAGTAATCCTACGTTTTTACCATCTAAACACGGATTTAAATAATCAGGTAATTCAGTTTCTTCAGTAAATTTATTTAGAATATTAATTTTTAATGAAGCTTGAGATTTACCAGAACTTATTTTTTTTATAAAACGTCGTGCAGTTTTTTCGTTTTCAACAATATAGTAATCCACATTTTCGATGATACGCTTTATAGAAATTGGTAAAACTTCTAAAGGAGCATTGTCGCCAAGACGTGTTGGAATAAGGTATAGTTTTCCTTTAGCGTTGTTCATTTTAATTTATTTGCAATTATATTACAAGCGCTGTCTAATATACGATACACATTTTCAAAGCCTTGACTACCACCATAATAAGGGTCTGGAACATCTGCTGTGTCAACATCTGTTAATTCATCAAGAATTAGTTTTATTTTGGAAGCGTCATTAATGTTTCGTGATAAACTAATGATGTCATTAAAATTAGTGCTGTCCATCGCATAAATATAATCAAAGTCATCAAAATCTGAAACTACAAATTGCCTTCCACGTTGATTGGTTATATCAACACCATATTTTTTTGCAGTTTCAATAGAGCGATGATCTGGTTGTCGTCCTATATGATAGTTTGCAGTTCCGGCAGAGTCAACAAAAAAAATGTTTTCAGGTAATTTAGATTTTAAAATTCCTTCGGCTAATGGTGAGCGACAAATGTTTCCAAGACATACCATCAGTATTTTAGTCATTTATTGAAAGAAATTAAACAGATAATTTTTTGTGAAGGTCTTCTACAAATTTTCTAAATTGTCTATCTGTTGAAGACAGATTATCTACTGTTTTACACGCATGAAGTACAGTGGCATGGTCTCTTTTGCCTATTTGAGAACCAATACTTGCTAACGATGCTTTAGTAAATTTTTTAGCAAAGAACATTGCTAATTGTCTAGCTTGTACAATGTGTCGTTTTCTTGTTTTAGATTGAAGAACTTCTACATCCATTTGAAAATAATCGGAAACTACTTTCTGAATATAATCGATAGACACTTCTCTCTTGGTATTTTTAACAAATTTCTCTACAATTTCTTTAGCAAGGCTAATGGTAATTTCTTTTTTGTTAAAAGAGGATTGTGCAATTAAAGAGATGATTGCACCTTCCAATTCGCGAACATTTGTTTTAATATGTTTAGCGACATATTCTATGATATCGTCTGGCATTTCAACACCGTCTCTATATAATTTATTTTTTA
>JADFSQ010000366.1 GCA_022560715.1 Bacteroidota bacterium | reverse complement strand
ATGGGTCTAATTTATGACTTTGTAAACTTAAGAAGAACTGTTGTAAAAAACAGCACTATTTTAAACGTTTAAAACGAAACATTTTCAGCATCCAAGTAGGCAAAGGATGATGACCTCTTTTTCTGAAATCAATATACCAACCTAACTTTTTTACTAACGGAATTTTATGCGTTTCCACAAACTCGATCAAAGTGCCTTCTGGAGCTTGAATATATGCAAAATCTCCTGCTGCGTCACCCATATCAAAGGTATCCATAGCACGAGCACTATCTACAGTAAATGGACATCCTAAAGCTTTTACTTTTTCTCTAAAGCTATCCATACCATTAATATCAAAACATAAGTGAATAAAACCTGGATCACCCCAAATTCTACCTTTATAAATATCTTTAGGCACTCTATTCAGTACTTGCACCAATTCAATTACTGACTCACCAAATAATGTGCTAAAAGCACCACACTTAACATCTGAATGTTTTAAAAGTACTCTCCTAAACTCTTTATCACCACCAGGAATGCCAGCAAAATCATCAAAAGTACCAATTTCGTCGTAAACTACTTCGTCGTATTGTAGAATTTCTTGATAAATTTTCAGGCTTTCCTCCATGTTCTTCACGCCAATTACGGTACCTAGTACTCCACCATTTACCGACTTTTCTTTCATAAAAACGTTATCATTGTAGTTTACCTCCCAGATGTTTCCGTAGATATCTTTCAAATAGAAATGTTCATTATTTGAAGGGTCTTTTAGAATTGTACTTAATAAATTTAAACCCGATTCTTTATACTTTAAATAAGCAGTTTCAACATTATCGCTTTTAATTTTTCCAATATTAATTCCTAAATCACCCAATTGAATTTCAAAATTAATAGTTTCAGGTTTTTTACCTGTATGTTGCCAAATTTCGAAACCTCCACCACCTCTCATGTTGAGTGCCAAAACTGCATGTCTCGATCTTGGTTTACCACCTGTATGTGCCAGCATGAGTTCGGCTACAGCTTCTTCATCGAACATTAAAATATCCATAGAAAAATGCTTTCGATACCATTTCCAGGCTTCTTCTACATTTTCTACACCAATTCCTAATTGTTGAATTCCGTTAATTCTTGCTGACATTATTTTGTTTTATTTCAAATTATAAAGGTTTTACTCTCGACACTAAATAGTAATACAAATTAGGGAAAAACCTACGAATATGTACCAATAATAACTCCTTTCCTCCTACTAATATTTCTTTTTTCTCGCGTTGTAATTTTTTGCAAATAACTTTTGCGGTCGCATCAACCGGTTTTCCAGAATCTTGACCTTCATCCATTTTTGAATATTTATTTCCGTCTTTATCAATTGCATTAACAGAAATATTGGTCTTAATACGTCCTGGAATAATTATCGAAACACGAATATTATTTTTTACATTTTCTGCTCTTAAACTTTCAAAAAAACCATGCAAAGCGTGTTTTGAAGCAGAATATGACGAACGATATGGAAAACCAAATTTACCTACAATACTACTTGTTACAGCTATTTGCCCTCCGCCATTTTTAATCATACTCGGTAAAACAGCTTTGGTAAGCGCAATGGTTCCAAAAAAATTAACTTCAAATATCTTTCTATCTACAAATAACGGTGTTTCACTTGCAAACGATCGTTGACTAATACCTCCAAAGTGAAATAAACAATCAACTTTTGTTTCAGCATCCAACACGGATTTAGCAGCTTGTTCTATCGATTTTTCGTCGCTTAAATCGAATGGCACTACTTTTACAGAACTCCCATTTTCCTGACAAATTGTGGCAACTTTATTTAAAGCTTCTTCTTTTCTGCCAGAAAGAATTAAATGTGTGCTATTGACCGATAATTCTATAGCTACAGCTTTTCCGATTCCTGAAGAAGCTCCTGTTATCCAAATCGTTTTTCCTGTAAAATTCATTTTATTAATATTCAGAAAGTGACGAAGATAACAGATAATTTATATTTAAAAAATATATCCTGTTTGTAATTGAGCATAATTGTAACAATTTCAATAAATTATAGACTTATAATTTATAAAATAATCAAAAACATAAAAAATGATAATCTCTACTACTGACAAAGTTCCCAACAAAGACATTACAGAAATATTAGGTATTGCAAAAGGAAATAGTGTAAGAGCTCGACATATTGGGAGAGACTTTTTTGCCGGACTAAAAAATATTGTTGGTGGCGAAATTGAAGAATACACAAAGCTATTGGACCAATCTCGTGGTCAAGCAACACAACGTATGATACAAGATGCCCAAAATATGAATGCTGATGCCATTGTAAATGTTAGGTTTACAACATCGATGGTTATGCAAGCTACTTCCGAAATTTTGGCTTATGGAACTGCTGTTAAGCTCTCATAAATTAGTATTTAATATATCGAAAAAGCAATCTTTAAAGTTATACTATCACTAAATATTAAGTGATAAACTGTTATATTTGTTTTGATGAAACAAGTTGGGCTTAATTTGAAAAATGAAAAAATATTACGGAACAACAAAACTTGAAGACCAGACTGATTTCCAAAAGGAAAAAGTAAAAGACTTTACCATTCGATTTAACAGATGGCACGAGAAGCAGATTAATCTATTTACTTTTTTAATAAACCTATTCTTTACCTTAAGTGTTACGACAATTTGTTTTGTTATCACCAACTTAA
>JADFSQ010000365.1 GCA_022560715.1 Bacteroidota bacterium | reverse complement strand
GAACATAAACTTGGAATTTGTTTGTGGAATGAAAATATTTTTTTATTCCCAGTTTGGGAAATATCTTCCAGGTAAAATATGGATGATAATGGGTAAAGTTTATTTAGCTGATAAATATGGTATTTCAAAGAAAAAAGTGCTTCTTTCCTCTTTTATCGAAATACTTGCAAGTATATTATCCGGCCTTTTGTTATTTTTAATATCCCTCCACTTTGAGGAAAACTTTAAGATAAGTCCCAAACTATTAGGTATAACTTTATTTTCTATACCAATTCTATTAATACTTTTAAATCCAAAAGTCAGTGGTTATTTTGTTAATATGGGACTGAAATTGTTCAATCAAGAGGCTCTGAAAATTGATTTTACTTTTACTCAAATTATAGCAATATTTTTCTATTACTTGTTTGCTTGGCTCATAATTGGAATCGGTTTTTACATGTTAATTGGTTCTTTTGTCGACATATCGTATACAAAAATACCTATTTTAGCCGGTTCTCTTTCATTAGCCGGTACAATAGGAATTATTAGTTTTTTTGTGCCCGGAGGTATCGGGGTTCGTGAAGGAATACTGGCTTTCTTGTTAAGCAACATTCTATCTGCCCCCATGGCTGTGCTTTCTGCCCTGGCTTGCAGAGCTTGGCTCATAGCGGGAGAAGTTGTTTTGCTTGCAGTTGCGTATAAACTCCGGCCCCCAATAAAATACATTAATAAAACTATAAACCAATGACCATCTATCTTTTTGTTGGGATGTTTTTTACTTTACTTATAGGCTAC
The DNA here is from genome assembly GCA_022560715.1 of Bacteroidota bacterium. GTDB lineage: Bacteria > Bacteroidota > Bacteroidia > Flavobacteriales > Flavobacteriaceae > PRS1. The sequence continues at coordinate 1,909 of JADFSQ010000365.1, read as the reverse complement.
GTGCCGATCTGTAAAATTTTACCGGCATTGGCTTTATCAGAAAAAATTGCATTATCCTTCAGCCTCGGGTTAGGGATTGTTATAAGCCTCTTCGCAGTTATGTTGTTTTTTGAAATCCTTTACTCACCTTCCCAGGTACTTTTAATTCTTGGATTCTGTCTGCTGTCATCGTATCTGATATTTAAACCATTACTTACACTCAGATTGTCGGAGGAGAGAACAGATTATCAGCCTTACGCTTGTATATTTATAATCAGCATTCTTGCATTAATAAGTTTATTGATTGCAACCTGGTACCCTGTGTTTATTACGGATGGGAATGATTATGAAATGACAGGTAAATTGATTTCCTTTAATAAAAACTTGTCTTCAGAAAACTACCTGCGTGCTTATCCGCCGTTAGTAATGCTTAGTTATGCTTATGTATATTTTTTAGGTGGAACTAATCCCAAGTTTATTTTTTCACTGTTATATATTAGTTTATGCGTAATTTTTTATTGGAGATTAATAGGTTTTGGTGTTTCTCGCAAATTGAGTTCTATGATGACATTAATGCTGGGAAGCACTCCAATTATCTGGTGGCATAGTTTTTTAGGTTTATTAAATCTTACGGCTGGCTATTATTTTGCTTGTGCCTCCTTGTTTTGGCTTACTTATTTACATAAAGAATTTAACAGTAAGAAGCAAAGTGACAGCAATATTAATTATTTAATTTTTTCCATTATTATATATTTTTATTTTTAATTATTATCGGTTTTTATTATTATATTGAATTTACATTTATTGTTTTTTTATTAATGAACTATTTATTTTTCTTTTTAACAACCTTTCTTACCTTCTCAACAATATGTTTAGCACTTAAACCGTATTTATCATATAATTCTTCATATTTACCGGATTCGCCATAGGTATCTTCGACTCCAATCCTTTTCATGATACATGGATAATTTTCTGACAAAACTTCTGCAACAGCACTTCCTAAACCACCAATGATATTGTGATCCTCTGCAGTTATTACACAATTGGTCTTTTTTGCTAGATCTATTATTAATTTTTTATCGATGGGCTTTATGGTATGAATGTTAACAACATATATTTTTAAATTTTCCTTCTTTAATTCTTCTGCGGCTTTTAAGGACTCATGGACCATGGTTCCTGTTGCAAATATTACTGCATCTTTTCCTTTTTTTAATATCTCTCCTTTACCAATTTTAAATTTGTAATTATTATCATGAATTATTGGAAGAGGGTTTCTCAACAATCTCATGTAACTGGGGCCATTATAAGCAGCAAGAGCGTGAACTGCTTTTTTAGTTTCTATGTAATCACAGGGCTGTATAACTATCATATTAGGGAGAGTTCTGTAAATTGAAATATCTTCTAATGCTTGAGCGCTTTTACCGTCTTCTCCTGTAAATAAACCTGCGTGGCTTCCGGCTATCTTAACATTAAGTTTGTTTCTTGAAACTATATTCCTAACAAATTCAAACGCTCTTTCGCTGAAAATAGCAAAAGTACTTGCATAAGGTATTTTTCCGCAAACTGAGAGGCCGGCTGCTGTACCTATCATATCTTGTTCTGCAATACCCATACCTATAAATCTACTAGGATCGATCTTTTTGATATAATCGCTTCTAGTACTGTCATTTAGGTCTGCGTCTAAAGCTATCACTTTTTTATTTGTTTTAGCAAGTTCTGCAAGTGCGTCTCCGTAACCTTCTCTTGTTGCTTTTGGTTCCATTTTAGTGTTTTAATTGATCATCTATTTTCCCTAATTCTTCCATGGCTTGTTTAAATTGCTCATCATTAGGAGCTTTACCATGAAATTTATAATTTAATTCCATAAATGAAACACTTTTTCCCTTTATGGTGTTAGCTACAATCATAGTTGGTTTTCCTTTTACATTAT
>JADFSQ010000019.1 GCA_022560715.1 Bacteroidota bacterium | reverse complement strand
GTGTTGTGAGTTCTATGTCATCTCTAACCAAATCTTTGATATCTTCTAATTTTTGTATTAACCGAGCTTGTTTTTCTAAAGCCGATTTCAACTCCGTCGTTATCTGTAAATTTACTGACATTGTATGATAAATTAAAGTTGTTTTTGGTACTAGTTTTTTTATTTTTCCGGGATTTGCTTCCACAGTTCAAAAAATAGCACGTGCCCGATAATCTTATCCCTTCTTCTTTCGAGACTATTCTATCTTCTTCGAGATCTAATTTATGACCAACTGAAAAAGGAACACATTATTATTATTTTATAAATAAATAAAAACCATTAACTTTGTTTCTCCCTGCGTTAGGCAGATAACTGTTAATAAGTAAATTATGAAACGTTTTTTTACATTATCAGTATTTTAAACAACACCAACTTATAAAAAACAATACTTTATGTCACATAAATTCCTGATTGCTGTTTGTGTAATTCTCATGACATCATTAAATATTTTGGCTCAAAAAGAGCCACTAAAAGTAGGCGTTGTAGGTCTTACTCACACCCATGTGCATTGGATTCTTGGTCGCGAAGATCGTGGTGATATTAAAATTGTAGGTATTGTAGAACCAAACCGTGATTTGGCGCAACGATATTCCAAACAACACGGTTACACTATGAATATCGTTTTTAACACCTTAGAAGAAATGATATCCGCAACCCAGCCTGAAGCTGTCACTGCATTTGGAAGCATTTACGAGCATTTAAAAGTGGTAGAAATCTGTGCGCCAAAAGGTATTCATGTTATGGTTGAAAAACCCTTGGCAGTAAGTTTGAAACACGCCAAAAAAATGGAAGCTCTTGCTAAAAAATACAAGATACACTTGCTTACCAATTTTGAAACTACCTGGTATCCTACTAATCACAAAGCTTATGAGCTGTTAAAAAACGGTACGGTGGGAGATTTACGTAAAGTTATTGTGCGCGACGGTCATAGAGGGCCAAAAAAACTGGGTATTAATAGCGAATTTTTAGATTGGTTGTTAGACCCTGTTGAAAATGGTGGAGGAGCTATTATGGATTTTGGATGCTATGGCGTAAATCTCATTACCTGGTTACTTGATGGCAAAAAACCAAATAGCGTTACTGCGGTTACACAACAGCTACAACCCGAAAATAATCCAAAAGTGGATGATGATGCAACTATTATTTTAACTTACGACAAGGTTAAAACAATAATTCAGGCGTCATGGAACTGACCAATGGGTAGAAAAGATATGGAGCTTTATGGTCTTAAAGGAGCTATATATGCTGACAACCGTAACACCCTGCGTGTGCGTATCGCCGAAGGTTATGATGCTTATCAGGAAAAATCTTATGAGCTTGAAGAACTAGAAAGCCCATTTAACGACCCTTTTGCATTATTGGCTGCTGTTGTAAAAAATGAAATTACCTTAAAACCTTATGACTTATCCTCTCTGGAAAACAATATGATAGGGATGGAAATCTTAGAAGCAGCACGAAAAAGTGCAAAAACCAAAAAGACCATTACACTTAAAAAATGATGCTAATCTATATAGCCCATCTTACGCATCCAATCGTTATTAAACATTTTACCAACATAACGACTGCCATGATCGTGAAACAATACCACAACAACATCGTCTTTTGTAAAATGTTCTTTAAGTTGTAACAAGCCTTTTATTGCTGCTCCAGCAGAATTACCGAGAAACATACCTTCTTCTTTGGCAAGACGTTGCGTGTAAACAGCAGCATCTTTATCGGTTACTTTTGTAAAACCATCAATAATTGAAAAATTTACATTTTCTGGTAATATATCTTCACCAATACCTTCGGTAACATAAGGATAAATTTCGTTCTTGTCGAAAATTCCTGTTTCGTGATATTTTTTAAAAACGCTTCCATAAGTATCAATTCCCCAAAGTTTAATGTTTGGATTTTGTTCTTTTAAATATTTACCAACTCCAGAAATAGTTCCGCCTGTACCAACACCAACCACAAAATGTGTGATTTTACCATCGGTTTGTTTCCAGATTTCTGGTCCTGTACTTTGGTAATGTGCCTTAACATTACTTGGGTTATCGTACTGATTTACAAACCACGAATTTGGTGTTTCTTCGGCTAATTGTTTTGAAACTGAATAATATGAACGTGGATCTGTTGGCTCAACATCTGTTGGACATACAATAACCTCTGCACCAACTGCCCGAAGAATATCCATTTTTTCTTTGGATTGCTTATCACTTATTACAAAAATGCACTTATATCCTTTTACAATTGCTACCAATGCCAAACCCATTCCTGTGTTTCCTGAAGTGCCTTCAATAATTGTTCCTTCTGGTTTTAGTCGTCCATCTGCTTCGGCATCTTCAATCATGGTTAAAGCTATTCGGTCTTTTACAGAGTTTCCTGGATTAAAAGTTTCGTATTTTGCCAACACCAAACACGGTAAATCTTCAACGAGTTTATTTAATTTTACCAAAGGTGTATTGCCAATAGTTTCTAATATGTTTTTTGCGTAGTCCATAAATCATTTTTGCATACATCTACGCTAAAGCTTCGATGTATGAAGATGCAAAAATAGTTAAAAGTTAAAAAGTTAAAGTTTAAAGTTGATTTTATTTATACCGAACTGTTTGCGTTAAGGATTGAAGCGACATCCTTTTTTATTTTTCAAAAAAGATATAGCGGAAAGCCTGACCTGAAAGGTAACGCCCAAAAAGAACATTTATTCAAACCTAATGGCTTTTATTGGAGTAATCTTGGTGATAACAAACGAAGGCACCAAAAGTATGATTAGACACAACAAAAAAGTACCAATATTTAGAGCAACAATGTATCCGAAATTAAAATAAATGGGCACAGTTTTCATATAATAATCCTTTGGATTTGGAAATTCCAATATTTGAAAATAATCTTGAACAAACAATAATGTTAATCCTATAAGGTTTCCCCAGAATAATCCCAAAACAATAAGATAAGAAGCATTGTATAAAAACAATTTTTGGATGCTCCAATTGTTGCTTCCAAGAGCTTTTAAAATGCCTATCATTTGTGTGCGTTCCAAAATTAAAACCAACAATGCTGTTATCATATTAAAACCTGCAACAAGAATCATAATGCCAATGATGCCATAAACATTTTTATCGAAAATGCCAATCCACTCAAAAATAGTAGCATATTTTTCGACTACCGTTTGTGTGTTTAAAGTTGGTGTTTTATAGAAATCTATTTCATCTCTTTTGGCTTCCAATTGGCTGTAATCATCAATAAAAATTTCAAAGTTTCCTATTTGGTCAGGACGCCATTTATTTAAACGCTGTACATGTTTAATGTCTCCCAGAAGATAGGTTTTGTCTAATTCCTGAAAGCCAGAATTATATATTCCAACTATATTGAATTTTCGTATAAATGGTAGTTTATTTAGATCTTCTTTCATGAAAAACATTTCAAAACTATCGCCAACTTTAAAATTTAATCGGTTTGACAGATATTGAGAAATTAGAACATCATTATTCGTTTTATCGGAAAAACCTGGAAGCTTTCCATCTATTAAAAATTCTTCAAAATAAGTCCAACTATAATCTTGTCCAACACCTTTAAAAACCATACCTTCAAAATCGGTTTCGGTACGAATTATACCAAATTTTGTAGCTACAGCTTGAATATGAGTAATGCCTTCTACTGTGCTTAATTCTGGATAAAATTCCTGGTTTATAGAAATAGGGTTTTTGGATTCGTCAGAAGCAGTATTAACAAATTTAGAAATCGTTATATGTCCATTAAACGCTACTGCTTTATCTCTAATTTTTTGTTGTAAACCAATTCCTGTTGCAATGGCAATCATCATTACAATAATTCCGATAGCAATTGCAGCGATACCAATTTTTATTATTGGTGCCGAAATACTACTTTTATACGCTTTACTGCCAATAATGCGTTTTGCTATAAAATATTCATAATTCAAATTATAATAATGAGTTTTAGTGTTTTCAAAAATACAGTTTTATTGTTTCTTTTAATAATGATTTCTTGTGGAAACTTTTCCAAGACTGAAGACAGAAGACTGAATACTGAAAACTACCAACTGAATACTATTTTAGTTGGAGCTAACCAAACCGAAAAATATCTTCAGCTTTTAAACGGAAAACGTGTAGGTATTGTTGCGAATCAGACTTCGGTTATATTTAAAGAAGAAAGAGAAAAGAGAAAAGAGAAAAGAAAGTTTACTCACCTTGTAGATTCCTTATTGACTTTAGGCATTTCCGTAAAAAAAGTATTTGCTCCCGAACATGGTTTTAGAGGAACTGCCGATGCTGGCGAAAAAGTTAAAGATGGCATTGATACAAAAACAGGATTACCAATAATTTCGTTATATGGCAAAAACAGAAAACCTACTCCAGAGCATCTAAAAAATATTGACATCATGATTTTTGATATTCAAGATGTTGGCGCACGTTTTTATACTTATATCTCAAGTTTGCATTACGTAATGGAAGCTTGTGCAGAACTAAATATTCCGCTACTTATTCTCGATAGACCAAATCCGAATGCGCATTATGTTGATGGTCCGATTTTAGAAATGGAACATCAAAGTTTTGTTGGAATGCATCCTGTTCCTGTAGTTCATGGAATGACCATTGGTGAATATGCAAAAATGATAAATGGCGAAAGTTGGTTAGAAAATGGAATTAAATGTGATGTAACCGTTATTCCTGTAGAAAATTATGTGCATAATACGTTTTATAGTTTGCCCATAAAACCATCGCCAAATTTACCAAATGACAGAGCTATAAATTTATATCCGAGTTTGTGTTTTTTTGAAGGGACTAATGTAAGTATTGGTCGAGGTACTGATAAGCAATTTCAAGTATATGGTTCTCCATTTATTGCAGATGAGGATATTAACTATTGTTTTACGCCACAACCCAATGAAGGAGCAAAATACCCAAAACACCAAGGAATTGAATGTTGTGGATTTGATTTAAGTGATGGAGAACGCCTTAACGAAATTAATCTTGAATATTTAATTGAAACCTATTCTTCTACTTTAAAAAAGGAAGACTTCTTTAATCCTTTCTTTACAAAACTTGCTGGCACCAAAAAATTACAACAGCAAATTGAAGATGGCTTAACTGAAACTGAAATAAAAGCGACTTGGCAAAAAGGTTTAAAAAGATTTATAAAAATAAGAGAGAAATATTTGATTTATAACTAAACTAAAATTTAAGTCTAATAAAAATTTTAGTTGTTTTATTCTTCATCTATAGACGCTAATGTTGGAGAATTACCAAAAATACGAATCACAAAAACGATCAATACTGGAGATTGCCTGACCACAAATACGTGTTTACCTTTACTTAAATTGTGCAGAGATAATTTATACGTTTTAGAATCTACATAATTATCAATCTCTCTTTCTTGATTTTCATTAATGGAGTACACATAATTTATTTTCGTATCACTTTTAAGTATTAAAGTGTCTTTCGTTTTGTTTAAATTATGGTATAAGCCACTAGCATCAATATTGATATTTTTTTTAATTATTGCAAAGTCTTCTTGTGCTAATAAATTTTGAAGTAAAGGGTTTAAAAACGCGATACTAAATACGAGTAAATATTTTTTCAAATGTTATGTTATTAAGTTCTACTAATTATTGAACTCAACTGTAATTAATAATCCCCAAGCTTTAAATCTAAATAGAATCAATCGTCTTAAAGAAATATAATCTACCAACTGTATAAAAAATAGGTAAAACGTACATTTATGGTAAGGAAAGTAATCTTTTTTGGTGATTTCTTCGATTTACTACTTAAAAACAAACCCACGTAGGTTCAAGTAACAAGTGCAACATTAGGCTACTAATTTATAAAAAATATCTTTAGGTGTTTTAAAGTTAAGTTTTTCACGAGGTCTTCTGTTTATTTTATGCTGAATATCAGCTATTTGTTTGTCGCTATAATTTTCAAAGGATTGTTTTTTCGGGATGTATTGTCTTATGAGTTTATTGGTGTATTCATTGAGACCTCTCTCCCAAGAGTGATATGGGTTTGCAAAATAAAAATCGGTTTGTAATTTATCAGCAATAGTTAGGTGGTCTGCAAATTCTCCTCCATTGTCTGAGGTTATTGATAGGATACTGTTTTTATAAGGCAAAAGCATATCGATAAGTTGTTTACTCAAATTTTTGGCATCCTTTCCTTTATTAAGTTTGCGCATCATAAAGAACCCTGTGGTACGTTCTACGATAGTAACTATAGCTCCTCTGTTGTTTTTGCCTATAATGGTATCTATTTCCCAATCACCAAAACGCTCTCTATTGTTTATAAGCTCTGGACGCTCTTCTATAGAGATCCGATTCTTAATTGGCAGATGTTTTCCAACAGGTCGTTTACGATGCTTCAGACGATGTCGAAGTTGTTTATATAAGTTTCCACCCTCTGCTTTATCTTGTCTAAGATATTTATAAATACGCTCATGTGAGACCATATCAATCCCTTGGTCTTTACAATAGCCTACTATCTGCTTTGGAGACCATTGTTCTTTGGTCAAATAACCATTAATGATTTTTTGTTTGTCTTTGGTAAATTTTCTATTTCTTCCATAACGTTCTTTTCTCTCGATGGATAATTGCTCGGCAAAAACAGCACGATAACGTCCTGTTTTAGAACTATTTCTTTTAATCTCACGGTAAAGTGAGCTTCTGTTAATGCCTAATTCACAGGCAATAAATTCTTTAGACATTCCTGATTTCAAATAGGCTTCTATTTGGTATCTTTGAACAGCAGTGAGTTGTTTGTATGTACGATTCATTGGCTAACATTTTAGAATTTCAAATATCGGAAGCTAGCTTCCGATATTTGTCCTAAATGTTGCACTTACTAATTGAACTTAGCTATAAACTTATTAAGTATTTACTCTTATTCAGTTCCTTTTACTTCTCCCATTTCCAGACCAAAAAATAAAAGTTTATGAAAACTTGGAAGTTGTGCACCACTTTTGGTAGTAATCCAATCACTCCAAGATGCTTCAACACCTTTAAGAGGTAATATGGATGTCCACATTTTAAAGCTTTTGGGTTTTCCGTTATCGTCAAGAATCCATAAGTATGAATCTCCTGGAGTAGAGCCACCTGTTGTGTAGGTGACCAGTAATGCGTCGTCTCCATTCTCAAGAGTTACCAAACGACGTTCTACACCTGGATCGAATAATTTATAAGGAGCAACCAGCCAAAATGAATCGTTATTAAAATAATCAATTGCTTTTTCAAGCAGTTCTTTTTCAATCTCGCCTTTTACACTAAAATTATGGACATAAACTTTGCTGTTCTCAGGGTTATTAAGGTGTAAAACCACTTTGTAATCTTTCCAGTAAACTGTACATATTTTCTTGTCTTTTTGCCACTTGTAATGGTGTTTATTTCTAAATGTCCACTCTATATAATTTGTTTTTTTGTAAGCTGTAAAATCTAATGCATCCAGCATTTTAACGGCTAAGGCTTCGGCTTCAACACCTTGTTTTCCTTGAGGCAAGTCTTCATTGTATTTAAAATATATAAACCCAACAATTAATAAGCTAGGTAGCGTTATAAACACTATTAGTCCAGTAATTATTTTAAGTATCTTTTTAAGTTTCATTAAGTGTAAATATATTAACTCTTGTACTGATAGGCAACCTTCATCTGGTCTTGTGCATTTACAGCAATTAAAATCCTAAAGCAGTATCGTCACCACGTCTGTCAGCTCCACCTTCCAGTTTTCCGTTTTCCAAAACCAGAATACCATCTACCTTAGCTGTAATTCTTGAAGTTTTCTCATTAATTTTATAGCCTAAACTTTGTAATTGCACAAAAAGTTCTTTCGGGAATGAATTAGGTTCAAAAAAGATAACATCTGGCAACCATTGGTGGTGAAAACGAGGTGCATTTACAGCCTCTTGCATCGTCATCTTATATTCGTGAACATTTAAAATAGTTTGAAGTACTGATGTAATAATTGTAGAGCCTCCAGGAGTACCAACGCTCATTAATAATTTTCCATCTCGCTCCACAATAGTTGGTGTCATCGAGCTTAACATACGTTTTTCGGGGGCAATACTATTGGCTTCGGCACCGATTAATCCAAACATATTCGGAACACCTGGCTTACTGCTAAAATCGTCCATTTCATTATTTAAAAAGAAACCCAAATCGGTACAATATAGTTTAGAACCATAACCACCATTTAAAGTTGTAGTTACAGATATTGCATTACCAAATTGGTCTATAATAGAGTAGTGCGTGGTTTCGTTACTTTCTATAACTTGCACACTACCATGAGAAACTTCGGAAGAAAGGGTTGCTTTTTCAAAAGAAAAAGATGTCATTCTACCTTTTAAATATTCGTTACTAATAAGGGTTTCTCCTGGAACAGTTACAAAATCGGGGTCGCCAAGATAAAAACTTCTGTCGGCATAAGCACGACGTTCGGCTTCGGTTATCACTTGGATTGCTTTTAGCGAATTTGGCCCATAAGCTGCTAAATCATAAGGTTCAATCATTTTCATGATTTGTGCGAGACATATTCCTCCGCTTGATGGTGGTGACATGGAAATAATTTTTAAATCGTCGTACTCAAAAGTTATGGGAGTTCTCCATTTTACTTCATATCTTGATAAATCTTCTTCGGTAATAATGCCGCCATTGTCTTGTATAAATTTTACCAATCGTTTTGCAGTTTCCCCTTTATAGAACTCATCTCTGCCATTTTTCATGATTCGTGTTAAGGTTTCGGCAAGAGCAGGATATTTTATGGTGTCGTTTTCTTTCCAATTTTTTACAAAAAGGATAGTGTTATTATTTACTTTTCTAAAATAAGGTTGATATTTTTTTATTCTTTCTTCTTGTTTTTTTGTGACTACTACACCTTTATTGGCTAAATCTATAACAGGTGTTATTATATCTTCTATAGGCAAACTTCCCAATCTTTCATGAACGGCAAACACACCAGCAACCGATCCTGGTACACCTACTGCCAAAGCTCCTAAGGTGCTTTTTTTTGGGATAATATTTCCTTTTTTATCTAGATAAGTGATAATATTACCATCTTCTTCCAAATACATATCTTTAGTAGCTGCCAAAGGTGCTTTCTCTCTAAAATCAAGTGCACCAATCTCGCCATTAGCTTTTCGATATACCATAAAACCGCCTCCACCAATATTACCTGCAAATGGATAAACTACTGCAAGAGCGAGTTGTGTTGCAGCCATTGCATCAAAAGCGTTGCCACCTTTTTTAAGAATATCTGTTCCGATTTTTGAAGCTTCTTGGCGTGCTGAAACTACCATCGCTTTTTCTACAATAAGTCCTCTTTTAGATTCATCTACTACATATTCGTTTTCTATTTTGTTACACGAAACAAGAACAACAAAAACGGATAAGATTAAAATTAATTTTTTCATGTTATGGATTAATTATTGTGAATGTAATAGTTTTAATTCTTGTTTTGAATATTCTATAAGTTCAGCAAAGAAAAGAGTAAACTCCGTTTCAAAGGCATCGTAAAATTCTTCCAATTCGTTTACAGCAAGATTCATTTTAGAACGATTTTGAGTTCTGCGATTCATACCTTCTAATACTTTGGCAATACCATCAACAGAGGCATAGCTCAACAGCCAATTATTAGCTACCATATAAGGCATCATTTTTTGTACACGTGTTGGTAAAATATCGAAGTTGTCTTCTAAAAGGTCATAAAAATCACCAACATATTTTGCTAAAGGTACATTGCTATAGGTTTTCCAATTCTTTGCGAGAAAATGGTCGTATAAAATATCGACGATAACTCCAGAATAATGCCCATAATTTTTATGCAAGCGTTTCGTGCTTTGTCTCACAATTTTATGTGTATCTGTGAACGTATCGATGTGTCGGTGTAAAATAATTCCGGTTTGAATATCTTTAGGAAATTTTTTATAGTCATTACCACGAATACCATCTGCAATAAAATTACCTATGGTTATGGCTTTATCGTCGCCAGAAAGATAGATATGGGCTAAAAAATTCATTGGTGTAATTTACAAATTAAGATTTAAGAATTCTGCTTTTGTAATTGTATATTTGTACAAATTTAAGATTAAGAATGACACTCATTAAATCAATTTCTGGAATACGAGGTACTATTGGAGGGCGAGTAGGTGATAACCTTACGCCAATTGATGTTGTGAAATTTGCTTCGGCTTATGGTATTTGGGTAAAACAACAGCGTAACAAAGAAAATTATCGAGTTGTAGTTGGTCGTGACGCAAGAATTTCGGGAGAAATGGTGCAGAGTTTAGTGATGTACACTTTGGTAGGTTTGGGTATTCATGTTATAGATTTGGGCTTATCTACAACACCAACTGTTGAACTTGCTGTACCTATGGAACATGCCGACGGTGGTATTATTATTACTGCAAGTCATAACCCAAAACAATGGAATGCCTTAAAATTATTAAATGCTGAAGGCGAATTTTTAAATGCTGAAGAAGGTGTTAAAATAATAGACATTGCTGAATCTGATACCATGAAATTTTCTGAAGTTGATGATTTAGGAAAAATCACGATAAATGAAGCTTATATAGATTTACATATAGACGAAATTTTAGAATTGCCATTGATTGATAAAAAAGCGATTGAAAAAGCGAATTTTAGAGTAGTTGTAGATGCTGTTAATTCCACAGGTGGAATTGCCATTCCGTTGTTGTTAGAACGACTTGGAGTTCATGCTGTAAAATTATATTGCGATCCGACAGGGCGTTTTCCTCATAATCCAGAACCATTAAAAGAGCATCTCACCGACTTGTCTCAATTAGTGGTAAAAGAACGTGCCGATTTTGGTATTGTGGTCGATCCAGATGTCGATCGTTTGGCTTTTGTATGCGAAGATGGCGAAATGTTTGGTGAAGAATACACCTTGGTGGCTTGTGCCGATTATGTGTTAAGCAATACACCTGGAAATACAGTAAGCAATATGAGTTCGTCGAGAGCTTTGCGAGACCTTACCCAAAAATATGGACAAGATTACGAGGCAAGTGCTGTTGGCGAAGTTAATGTTGTAGCACTTATGAAAACAAATAAAGCTGTTATTGGTGGCGAAGGCAATGGTGGCATTATTTATCCTGAATTACATTACGGAAGAGACTCCTTGGTTGGAGTCGCACTTTTTTTAAGTCTTTTGGCTGAAAAAGGTATGAAAGTAAGTGAGCTTCGGAAAAGTTATCCCAATTATTTTATGAGTAAAAAGAAAATTCAGCTTACTCCAGATTTAGATGTTGATGCAGTTTTGAAAGCAATGAAAGATAAATATAACAATGAAAATATTACAACAACAGATGGTTTAAAGATTGATTTTGCAGACAGTTGGGTGCATTTACGAAAAAGCAATACCGAGCCTATTATTAGGATTTATACCGAAGCTAGAACGCAAGTTGAAGCTGATGAGTTGGCAGATAATTTTATTGCTGAAATAAAGGAAATTGCTAGGATTTAGTGATTTAAAAAACACAAGCTGTTTATGATGATGATTACAGATATAAAAAAAACCAAAGATTCTAAATTGGAAGAATACTTCAACCAATTCAGAGAGAATATTGTTGGTATAGATTTGGAGTTTGAATCGCCTTATGGCACTAAAAAAATTGTATATACCGACTGGACAGCTTCCGGTCGTTTATACAGACCAATAGAAGAAAAAATTCTCAACGATTTTGGACCTTATGTTGCTAATACTCATACAGAAACTACCGAATCCGGAACAGCAATGACAATGGCTTATCATAAGGCCAAAGCTATCATTAAAACACATGTAAATAGTAACGAGGACGATATTTTAATTCTTTCAGGTAGTGGAATGACAAGTGTGGTGAATAAATTTCAACGTATTCTTGGACTGAAAATGCCAGAGAATTTGCAGCAATATGCAACTATTCCTGACGAGAAAAAACCTATTATTTTTATTACGCACATGGAGCATCATTCTAATCAAACATCTTGGTTAGAAACTATAGCCAAAGTCGTAATTATTCCACCGGGAAAAGATGGATTATTCAGTTTAGATAATCTAAAAGTATTATTAGAACAATATAAAGATTATACACTTAAAATTGCTACTGTTACAGGAGGTTCTAATGTTACAGGAATTCAGGTGCCGTGTCACGATATAGCAAAATTGATGCACAGTTACGATGGTGTGTGTTTTGTGGATTATGCTTGTGCAGCACCTTATATTGACATAGATATGCATCCTGAAGACGAAAATGCTGCTTTAGATGCTATTTTCTTTTCGCCTCATAAATTTCTTGGAGGTCCGGGAACTTCAGGAGTATTGATTTTCAATAAAAAATTGTATAAAAATATGATTCCCGATCATCCAGGAGGAGGAACAGTAAGCTGGACCAATCCTTGGGGAGAACATAAATATATAGACGATATTGAAGATAGAGAAGATGGTGGCACCCCAGGTTTTTTACAAGC
>JADFSQ010000364.1 GCA_022560715.1 Bacteroidota bacterium | reverse complement strand
ATGTCCCCGTTGAATAAACCCAATGGCAGTATTCGCTACTTGCCGTTCTGCACCACCGGCGGCCAAGCTGCTGATCACCTGAAGGATTGCTGATGTTTTGGTAGGAGGGGAAGTCGGTATAGGCAGGGCGGAAAGCTTGTTGCAAAGCTTCCTCTCTATTATTTTTTTCTGAGGTTGGAACCATCTCATCAAAATGAGTCTTGCAGCTCTATCCCAGGCCATAGGCCAAAGTGATTGCCGTTGCCAATTTCCACAAAGATTTAAATGCAACGAGTGCCGAATACCAGATTTAAGGGCCAGCAAGACCTTTCGAATTCCCAACATGTTGATTCGGGTAAGAACAATCAATCCTCGTGCCCCTACCTGGGGTAAAGTCCAGCCACCGGAATAAAGAAAATAGCTAATTTTTGGATTTTGAAGGAAAACACACCATTCTTTTAACCTTAACATCTAATGAAGGAGCTTCCGATTTTCAAACGCTAAGCGTTAATAAACAAGAATTGTATAAAGAGGTTTTAAGCGTTTCTAAAACTTGGAAAAATTCGGAACGATTAATGTATGTTGTTGGAGCAACTAAGGCAGAATATTTAGCTGAAATTCGTCAAATTATTCCAGATAGTTTTTTATTGATTCCAGGAGTTGGAGCACAGGGAGGAAATTTGCAAGACGTTTGTAAATATGGAATGAATGATAACGTTGGGTTGTTAATAAACTCTTCTCGAGGAATTATTTATGCTTCTCAAGGTATTGATTTTGCACAATCAGCAGCCAAAAAAGCAAAAGAGTTGCAACAGCAAATGGCTGAAATATTAAATTAAGCTGTTTTTTTAGATAACTTTCCTAAAGGTAAAATTGTATTAGATTTTTGTTCAACAGAATTAAGTTCTATTCCCTTTGAATTTAAGCCTTTGTTCAAGTTAGGTCGTACAGTTCCTACTTTACAGAAATGGGTATTCATAATTATTTTTAATATAAATACGAGAAGAATTGCGAATTGGACGTTATACAACCAACTTTTTAAGAAACCGACTGAAGAGGTTCTCTGTTTAAAAAATTTAATCGATTTAATTGGTCTAAAAGTTTTAAGGCTCTGTATTCCGAAATATCACTTAAAGCAGAATCCGTTTGCCTGAAATTATAAGCATCTTCAATAAGCTGTTTGTATTGCTTTAACAACTTGTTTTTATTTTCCTTTATTTTTGAAGAATTACTCATATCAATACTAAAAATATAATGTGCTATTAAATATATTAAAATATTCTGAAACGAGCAAATAAAATTTTTCACACCCAAGAAAATGATTAATAGCGAACCTGCCTGCGGCAGGCAGGCAGCATGTGACCAATAAAAAGCAATAAATATAAACACATGAAACAACACGTTGAATTTTAAATTAGTTAATAAAAACAGAAAACATTTAATATTATCTTAACATTAAGAATAGATTTTATTCCAAATTCGTAATTCGTCAATCAAAAATCGTCAATCGTAATTCGCAAATCATTTTAGTCTTGCAACGCAAAAACTTTCTTTAATAAATCTGTGGTTCTTGATGAGAGTTTGGTTCTGATTTCTTTTTCTTCCACAGCAATCATAGTGTAAACGCCTTTAAGTGCTTCTCCAGTAACGTAATCGGTTAAATCAGGATTTACATCTTTAGTAAATGGAATTGTATTGTATCTATGAATTAAATTTTCCCAAATCTGTTCTGCTCCAACTTTAGCAAAAGAGTTTTTTATTACAGGATGAAATTTACTGTACAAAGCGGTTTGAGTTTTTTCAGTAAGATATTGTGTTGCTGCATCATCACTGCCAAGTAAAATACTTTTCGCATCTGCAAAGGTAATGTCCTTAACTGCATTCACAAAAATAGGAGTAGCTTCTTTTACAGCATCTTCTGCAGCTCTATTTAGTATTTTTAAACCTTCATCTGCCAGTTTGCTTAATCCAATATCTCGTAAGGTTTTATCAACTTTTTTAAGTTCGTCTGGTAATAATATTTTTACCAAATCATTTTTAAAAAAGCCATCTTTAGCAGTAAGTTTACTTACTTGTTTGTCAATGCCAAAGTCAAGTGCTTGCCGTAATCCTGAAGCAATATCAGCATTGCTTAAGCCACCACCTTGTGGTAGTTGATTGATAACTTGTTGCAATTCAGCACAAGCAGTTAAATTAAAAACTAAAAAAAGAATTAAAAATCGTTTCATGTTAAAGAAATTTGATGGTAAAATTACAAAATATTTTGGCGTGTTTTATGCTGAACCTGTTTCGGTATCTTCAAATAATTCACGTCATAAAACTGCGCTTTCCATTATATCTTTTTGCATACAAAAAGGATGCCATTTCAATCGCTCACGCAAATTTAAACAAGAATTAAAATGAAAGAACAATCCTTTAAAATTACGTAAATTGCAGCACTTAAAAATGTCTAATTATAAAAAGATTCCTCCCGATAGTTATCGGGATAAGTGAGAAATACTATGAAACAAATTGCACCATACAAACCAAAACATAAAGTTCGAATTGTAACAGCAACTTCACTTTTTGACGGACACGATGCGGCAATAAACATCATGCGTCGTATTATTCAAGCAACTGGAGTAGAAGTTATTCATCTTGGACACGACCGTAGTGTTGAAGAGGTGGTAAATACAGCAATACAAGAAGATGTAAATGCTATTTGATTGACTTCATATC
>JADFSQ010000363.1 GCA_022560715.1 Bacteroidota bacterium | reverse complement strand
TGAACTGAGCTTCTCATCTTGATCAACTTATTAAGCAAGTCGAACCAGAAAGGTGCACCTAAGGAAATTGCCAGTGCCGTGATTAAATAGCCCCACATACTATCCCAGATATAACCCCATTTGTTAAATTGAACATAATTATTGTCCTTTTTAATTTTATCAATCTTATAATAAGAACCGGTCTGTTTTGCTAGGTACTTATTAGGGAATTCTACAAGATAGTTGTCCTTGTTCTTATCCTTATAGATCTTTTGTTTATTTGATAAAAAATCTTTGATTGAATCTGCCACTTTAGCTGTTAGTTTTCTTGCAAACAAAGTATCTTTCGGCTGATAACCCATAATTCGATTAACCTTGTTAATGTCTTCCTCTATAACTGCTTTAATTTTTAAAAGACTATCTAGTTTAGTTTTATACTCTATCTCAGGTTCATTTAAAGAGTCGCCTATTCCGGCCTTTTTATCTCTAAAATAATCTATTAACTCTTTATTTTCATCTACATATGCAGAAGCCAGTTTTACCATATTTTCTCTGGCATCTTTATCAATTGAAAGCAACTTTACAATTTCAATAGTGTTCACATTAAACGTAATTGCCAATGTTAAACCTATAATAAGTAGGATTAATTGGGTTGTTCTTTTATACCAGCCAGTGGCACGTTCCATGGTTTCATTAAACCAGTTTTCCAGATTAACTTTAAATTTTACGAGGTCGTTTTGAGCATCATCCAAAAGCGAACGAATGTGTTTTCTTGTGTTTTCACCTATTAAAGAATTAGAGTCATTGAGGATAACTTTAATACCTTCAACTTTTTCGGCAGCTACTACATCTTCTTTTATCTTATCCTTAATAAGTTCCAATAAGTTTGAATTATTTTTAGTTGTACCTAATGTTTTTTTAATCTTCTTAAGATCAGTTTCGCCTTCACTTTCTTCTTTAAGAATATCCATTATAGCTTTAGAAAAATTAGCTTCACTGATATAAGAGGGTTTTGAAAAAAACTTACCTGAAGCCAGATACTTAATGGATGGCTGGGAATAGAAACTTTCTAATAACCCAGTCTCATTCGTTGAAAAAATCCTAAGAATACTTTGCTTAATATCAGATAAAACATCACTAATTATATTCTTCCTTGTGCTGGAGGGTTCATCCTCTAACATTCTTACTATTCCTTGCTTCAAATTACGTGCCCTGAGCCCAAAAAAGTTTGCGATCATTTCTTGAATAATTGAAGCCAAAAGACTGTATAATAGAAATATAAAAACTAAACCTATTACTACATCTAAAGCTACACTTCCAGTCATAACTATTTATTTTAATGGTTACTTATATTGCGAATTATACTTTCATTCTTCATCGCTTGATATGTTTTATTTGGCTACTTCAAAATACAGAATCGCATGGTCAGAAAATTCGTTTATCCAATGGTCTTTGTCCTGTTCTTGCGGCCATCCCAGCACACTAACATCAGTTCCATTATTATTTTGCATAATTTGAACACTATTGGTTGCAAAAACATGGTCAAGGTTTGCTGGCGGGTAAGTACCGTTTGTACCATTAAAAAATGTGTTTGGTTGGTCTTTGGAAAGTAGCCTCATGTTATAGGATTTTGACTTTACCAGTTTTTCCATGCGTTCTATTTCCTCTTCTCCACTTATATCCTTATCACCAAAAGTATAGTTCATACCCATGGTATTTAGGTCACCGAGTACAATATATTTAGGATTAGTAACAATTTTATTTAAAGCTTTTTTAAGCTTTTTCACTTTACCCCACATATGATCACGCAATCCCCAACCGTAAGGAACAGGCATACTCTTAAGATGTAGAAACAGAATGCTGTAAACTTCTGTATTAAATGTTAAAGAAACAAGTGTACCCGGCCTCAAAAATGGGTTACCTGCTTTGAATTCAGTTTTTTGAGTAACAAAAGCATTAATGGTTCCGCGTACGCCAACGAGTATTTCCTGAGATTGTCTTCCTTCTGTAATAAAGAAACTGTAACCATTGAATTTTTTGGAGAACTCTGAAAATAACTCTTTCCCTTCTACCTCATATATAGCCATAACATCGGGATCTAGACTTTTAATTTTGTCTGCTACTCGTGTAACTCTAGCTTCTTTCTGATCTTTGTTTTTGCCCCTCCCAAAATGTTCTACATTCCAGGAAAGTACGGAGAATTGTTTATTAGCCATGACAATATTTTTTTAGTTTAAAACTAAAATGTATCGGTAATCTTGTTCAACTTGTTAAATAGGTGTTTTTGGCCACTAATAATCAAATACGCACCACTTATTAATAAGACTGCCGCCAGAACATATGAAAGTTAATTTGTAATAAAGCAGTTAGCTACATTTGGGAAAGTGTATTCATGGTGCTAGCTAAACGATTTGGCTAATTTAAGAAGTATATTAACACCAAACAATACGTAACGTTACGTATATTTTAAAAGGATTTAACGCAACACCAATTTTTTAATCAACTCTTTTCCAAAGGCTTCATTTAGCATGATTATGATTTTTTCTTTGCCGTAACTTAATTCTTCCCGAAGTGCCGAAGAACTTAATTGCACGTACAAGGTGTGATTATTTAATTGTACAGAAGTTGTATAGCTGTTTACACCATTACCCATTAGTTTTACCCAAAGCTTTTGAACTTCAATTTTATCTAAACCTTTTTGTAAGTTATTTGTTTCTACAAAATCTTTAAGAGCATCTTT
>JADFSQ010000018.1:3668-12632 GCA_022560715.1 Bacteroidota bacterium | reverse complement strand
CCCCGGTATTATTAGTCAACTTACCTTGTATGGTCAGGCTGTCAGGAATAGCAAATGCAAAGCTGGATAATGATACTAATAATAAAATAGCTAAGAAACTAATTAAATTATTTTTATTAAAGGAATTATTTGAAGATTTTGAATCATTATTTATAAAACTTTTTTCATTGTATTTTTTCTTATTATTGGCATTAAATTTATTTTTAATACTTGAATTATTTTTATCTGTTGAAGAATTAATAAAAACGATATAAGTAGATAAATCATTAGTGTAGGGTTCAATAAAGACAGTTTTCTTGTTAGAAAGAACCATACTGCTTAACCCTTTTTCAGGAGAAACACTAAACCTGATTATTGCTGATGGATTATCTATTCCTTGCCCAATATACGAGCGTATTTCAGGAAATTTTGCTTGCAACTCTAGCGTCATGTTAGAAGCTTCTTTTATTCTAAAAGTTTCAAAATTTCCATTTTCAGTTGGAAAACTAACAGTAATATTCGAAGCTCCTTTAAAGCTATTTCTGTCTGGAGCACTTTGTAAAATAGATTTTAATCCATTAAAATTTAATTGATAAAACATTGCTTTTGATGGTTCCGAATTTCTAATAGCCTCTTGAGTTTTAGAAACATCCTCTTTTGTGATTCTCACCCATAAGTCATCACTTTTTTGAGCGGAAATAGAGATTGAAAAAAATAGAATAGTAAAAAATAATAAGCAAGGTTTAAAGTAGAATTGTTTCATTGGGTATTAGATTTTGGTTTAAAAGAATACTTTAAAATTACGGTGTTATTTTGTAAATCACAAAAAAAATTATTAATCGTTTTAAAAACATATATTTGTGTATGAAGTATTTATACATTTTAATCACCTGTTTTTTAGCCTTTTCTTGTAATTCAAACCAAAAAGTATTAGCAGCCAAAGATGCTGATGAAATAACTATTTACTGCCCAAAAGATGGCATATGTACCTTTGAAATTTTGAAGAGTAAATCTTTAAAAATACTCAAAGATGAATTTGATAATTTATATCCCGAAATTTCTGATGGAGATAATATTATTTTGAAATTTGAATATAAAAGAAATGAAATTCCTAATACTGTTGATGGTCATTACAGCGAACTCATTTATGTAGAACTAAATTCGAATAAATTAATAATTGAACTAGAAAATTCAAAACTGCAAGAGGTAAATTTACTATTTGCACGTTTATGTTTTTGCAGAGGGCAAACAGGTTATTATAAAGTTAAAAAGGGTAAATTAGCCATTTCAAAAGAAAATGATAAATATCAATTTAATTTAGAATTCAAAATTGATGAAGTTCCGCAAATAATTACATCTATTAATCAAACATTTACTTTAAATAAATAACTTATTCAACATTAAATTGAAAGATTTCAGATTGCGAATTATTGCCCTGACTATCCTTTGTTACAACTCTCCAATAATATGTATTTCCAACAGCAACCGTTACATCCATATTAGAAGACACCGTATTTCCTTCGAGAATAGTTGGTGAGTTTGCTGTATCAAAAAACACATCGTAACTCACAATATCATTATCTATATCACTACCAGACCAAGATAGATTTTGACTTGTTATTCCTGCTAAAGTGCTTCCCATTGCAGGAGAGACTAAATCTGCCGGGAAAGGCGCATAAAATTCTATTGGGTCTCCGGCATTATAAAATTTCCATGTTTCACTTTGTGCAGTTTCAAGACTATTTGTTTTTTCTGATATTACATACCACGAATAAGGTGTCCCTTTTTTTATAGTAATGGCTAATTCATTTACAAGCGATGAAAGAGACGTAGTGCTTTGTGTGTTTAGGTTTTTTACTACAATATTGTAAGAATCAGTATTGGCTGAAGCTGTCCACCTGAAAGTTACCGAACTTTGTGTTGCAGACACATCAACACCTTGGTTACATTCTTGATTATTATCCGGAAATATTAGTGAAACTGCTACAGGATTGGTGTTTTGTTCTACAGGTTCATTTGAACAGCCAAATATTAATAAAACAATGAGTAGTATATTAAATTTTTTCATGTGTTGATATCTATTTTTTTTAATGGTCACATGCTGCCTGCCTGCCGCAGGCAGGTTCGCTATTAATCATTTCATTTAATGATAAGCTTTTGACATGCTCGGTTCATCTACTTATTTTTTTAAAACTTTAAAAGTGGATTGTTCCTTACCTGTATTTACGACGAGTAGATACATTCCTGTTGAAAGATTAGAGATATTTAAAACAGCCTTTCCATTATTCAAATTTAAAGATTGAAATAAAAGTCTTTTCCCTAATAATGAATATAAAGCAATATCTATTTTTTCTTTGGAAGTATCTCCGGTTAAAATATTTAAATAAGCTCCATTTACAATAGGGTTAGGATACACAATCATTTGTGACGAATTGTTTATCGTTTCTCTATAAATGCCTTGACAATCTTTATCAGTAGTAACTTTTAAATGATTGATGCCTTGAGCCAAAGTTAACATAATTTCACTTTCAGTTGTATTTGTGATAATACCATTCAAATCGATAGTATAATTTATTCCGCCAGAAAGTTCTAAACTTAATAGACTTCTTGAAGTATCTATTCTTGATAATACTGCTAAATCTTCAGGTTCAGTTATTACAATATTGTAGCATTGCTCGTATTCAGTTTCATTTTCAACTGTTATACAAACCATATAATTTCCAGCAGCCAATCCATTAAAATTGGTAGAAGCTGTAAAAGTATTAGAAACATCTATTCCGTTACCAGTAATTTGAGCTGTGTAATTTAATGGTTCAACAGCAGTAATAGTTACACTGCCATTATCGCTATTTCTACACGTTTCACTGGTTATAAGCAAAGTGAAGTTAGTTATTGGTAAAGAAAAAGTGAGTGGAGGGCTTCCACATATTTCAAGACTCCAGTTATCTAAAGAACCTATATCAGCAGGTCCACTATCCACTACTTTTAGTTCCCAATTTCCATTTGAAAATTCAGAATTAAAATTAGACAAATTACCTTCAGGTTGAAAAGAACCTGTATATGGTGCAGAATTTGAAGCGATAGTATTTGTGGCATCGTCATCGAACACAGTATTGGTATAATTATTACCATTTCCTCCATTATTATTAGATAAAACGACACTTGTCCCACTTGGACTTGTTAAAGTAAGTGTTAAATCTCCAACCCAAGGATGGGTAATATTTAAAGTAACATTAACATCCAAAATAGAAACTTTATTAGTAAAAGGAACATTTAAAATTGAAGTGATTCCAGTTGTATTATTATCAGGAATATCTATAGGAGTATCTATTGAATTGAAATTGGCACAAATAACATTTTCTGTAGTGAAATTGAATACTGCTGAAGGTACTGCCATTGCACATTGATTTGAAGCCGTAACTCTCCAATAATATTGTGTGCTTGCACTTAACATTGTATTAGTAAAACTTGTGGTTTGAAGTGTAGCAGAATCGACAATATTTGTAAATCCAGAATCTGTTGCCACTTCTACAAAATAATCTAAAGCATTATCATCTGCAGTCCAGTTTAATTGCACATTAGCTGAAACATCAACAGCATTGTCCGTTGGTGAGTTTAATGTTGTAGGATTAATAGAACTATTAAATACATTTAAGGTAACATCAGTACTGTTTGTTGCTGAAGGCGCTGTGCCAACTGCAGTTATTGTATAACTTCCTATAGCTAAAGTTCCTGTGTTTGAAACTGTCATGGTTACAGCAGTACCATCCACAGAAGCTGATGTTGGGTTAAATATTACAGAAGCACCAGTAGGAACATTACTTGCTGAAAATACTGTAGTTTCAGAAAACCCACTATAAGTATTATAAGTAAAATTATAAACTGCATCATCAGGCTGGCAAATATCTATTGTAGCATTAGAAATGTTCAACAAAAAATCAACTTCTATAATAGTAAAATCAGAACTATTTACTGCATAGAATATATTATCTGCAGCTTCAACAATAATTCTGGCTTGTACAGTTGTAGTCGAAGCAGGAATACTCACAATAGTTGTACCATTATTTGGAACATTTGTCGCTAGTGTAAAAGGGAATGTCAAGCCACCATCTATCGATAATAAAATATTTACGTTTACTGTATTTACAGGAGGCATATCAGTATTTGCAACATCCCAGGTTATAGTTTGATTAGAGTCTACTTGCCAAGTTTCATTAGTTGTTTGTGATGTTATAACGAAAGGACCCGAACTACCATCGACAGTAACTTTCATAGTGTCAAAATCACTTTGTGGCATTTGCCCAATGCCATTAGTTTCCGAGCGGTCTCGTACAGTAAGAGCAAAATTCAAATCTCTGCTAACGGTCGAAACGGTTTCCCATGTACTATTATCAACCGATTCCAAAGGATTGGTTTCCGTAAGTTGTCCAGCAATTACTCTAGATAATATTGGCATATATCTATTTGGAGATACGCTTGGAGGTCTCGATCTCCAGGTTGATCCTGTTAGTTTCGTGGGTCCAAAATTTCCGTTATTGGAAACACCATTATCAATTTGTTCCCACGTATAAGTATGGGTATCTCCGCCGTCTGCATCAGTCGATGCTCCTTTTAAAATAAAGGCTGTGCCTTGAGGAATTGTATAATCATTTCCCGCATTTGCAACTGGCGGATTATTGGTAATCGCTGTACTCGTCCAACACGTTTTAGTGTCCAAATTATTTAATATTTGGTCGATACTGTGGTAATGAAAATAAGGATCGCTATGGTCTTGTACATCATCTGACCCTGTAATTCCTGCATAACCCATTATTGTAGTGCCAGAACCAGGTTCAGATTGCACACTAGTTCCTTCCGAATTAAAAGACCAAGTATGATTAGCTCCCAATTGGTGTCCGAGTTCGTGAGGTACATAATCGATATCGAAAAAATCGTTCATATATGTTCCACCATCATTATCTGTAAAAGCATGAGATGAAAAAGCAGATCCTTTTTGTCCATTTACACAAACACAACCTACACATCCTGCATTGCCATTGTTATTTGCAGCAGTACTCACTTTGTGAAATAAATGTCCAATATCATAATTATTTTCTCCAATATCACTTGTTAATATACTTTGTAATTCAGAATTTAAACTGTCAGTATATGGATCAGTTGCTGCATCTGGATAAATAATTTCTGTTCCAGTTACCAAAGTAAATGTCACTGCCATATCAACTTCAAATACTTCATTACTTCTGTTTAAAGTTGAAACTACTTGAGCCAAAGCATCTTCTTGAGCATCACCATTACCAGCATTTCCGTCGTCCCAAAAGTTTGTATATTCTCCAGTTGTAGAAATGGCGATTCTTAAAGTTCTTAAAACTTGATCGTTTGCATCTCTATTGGTCAATCTGTTCTCTCTTTTAGGAACAAAAGTGTCTTCAGTTAAACATTCAAAAGATTTTGTGGCATTTAATTTAGCATCTCTGTTATAAACTAAATAGTTACCATTTGATGCATCTTTAGTTACAGGAGATAAAAATATAGTTGGCTTATTGATATAGGAAGTCATAGCATTTACACCAAGCGGAGTGACGCTAAAACGAATTCTTGTTCCTGGATTATCGATGCTAAAACCCAAATATGTTTTAATATTTGGATAGCGTGATGAAAGTTCTTCTGATAAAACAGGAGTTTCAATAACTCTAAACTGTTCTAATTTTCCATTTTCATTTGGGAAACTAACTATAGTCTTAGATTTTCCAATAAACTGACCTCTTATGGGAGCTCCACCGAGTTGTTTTTTGAAAGCAGTATTATCTAATTGATATGTTTTATAATTGGAATCATCCAGATTTCTCAACGAAGCATCTTGTGTTTGGTCTTTAAAATTTGTTTCAATCCAATAATTTTGTTGACTAGAAATAGAAAATGTCAGTAAAAAAAAGGATATAAAAAAAACATAACGTAGTTTTGTTTTCATTGGGGATTTTTTAACATAGCTTAACAAAGTTAGTTATTTTTTTAAGAACCCTAATATGTTACTTATTTATGAATAAAACGATTAAACTCGAAGATTATCACAATAATTCCAATTCAGTTGTTACTATTGGTACTTTCGATGGGGTTCATATTGGACATCAAAAAATAATAAAACGTTTAATTAAAAGTGCTAAAAAACAAAACTTACTATCGGTTGTACTTACGTTTTTTCCGCATCCTAGAATGGTTTTGCAAAAGGCCACTAATATTAAACTTATAAATACGATTGATGAAAAAGCGCAGTTGTTAGATAATTTAGAATTGAATTATCTTGTAGTAAAAGAGTTTACCAGAGAATTTTCAAGAGTAACAGCATTAGAGTTTGTGAGAGATACTTTAGTGAATAAACTTCATATTAAACATATCATTATTGGTTACGACCATCAATTCGGAAGAAATAGAACAGCAAATATTGATGATTTAAAAGAATATGGCGAAATATATGATTTTGAGGTTACTGAAATATCTGCACAAGATATTGATGAAGTTACTATAAGTTCAACAAAAATTAGAAATGCTTTAAATGAAGGCGATATTGCAATTGCCAATGCATTTTTAGGCTACAACTTTATGTTAACAGGAACGATTGTTAAAGGTAAAGGTCTGGGAAAACAAATCGGTTTTCCAACCGCTAATTTGCATATATCTGAAGATTATAAATTAATCCCAAAAAATGGTGTTTATGTAGTTAAATCGAGTTTGGATGGAAAAACTGTTTATGGAATGATGAATATTGGTACCAATCCAACTGTTGGTGGAAAGTTTCAATCTATTGAAATTCACTTTTTTGATTTCAATCAAGATATTTATGATAAAAAAGTTACAATAGAATTGTTAAAACGATTAAGGGACGAACAAAAATTCGAATCGTTAGAAGCATTAAAAAACCAGTTACATAAAGACAAACTCAATGCTTTTAATTTTATAAATAAAAGTAATGCTTAACCGGTTTTTATTTAAACATATAGACAATTCTGCACTCATAGTTTTCAGAATCATTTTTGGATTGCTTATTTTTTCAGAATCTGTGGGAGCTATTTTCACAGGTTGGGTAAAACGCACATTAATAGACCCAGAATTTACATTTTCGTTTATTGGTTTTGAATGGTTACAACCACTTCCAGGAAATTGGATGTATGTGTATTATGCAATTATGGGAGTTTTTGGTTTTTGTGTTATGATTGGTTACAAATACAGATTTAGTATTATAGCTTTTACAATATTGTGGACAGCTACTTATTTAATGCAAAAAGCATCATATAACAATCACTATTATTTTTTATGCCTCTTAAGTGTAGTGATGATTTTTCTGCCTGCAAACACCTGTTATTCTGTAGATGCTAAACAAAATCCACATATAAAAAGCAACTCTATGCCACGATGGTCTGCTCTTATTTTAATGTTTAATATATTTTTAGTTTATACTTATGGTTCTATTGCCAAAATGTATCCAGACTGGTTAGACACTTCAGTTTTTGAATTGCTAATGAAAAGCAAGCAACATTATTTCATAATTGGCGATTTGCTTCAACAAAAATGGCTGCATTATTTTTTAGCCTACGGCGGAATTCTTTTCGACGGATTAATTATTCCATTATTGTTATTTAAGCCAACAAGAAAGTGGGCTTTCATTATATCTGTTTTCTTTCATTTGTTTAATTCAATAGTATTTCAAGTTGGTATTTTTCCCTATTTATCATTAGCCTTTGCAGTATTCTTTTTTGAACCAAGAACTATTCAGAAACTATTTTTAAAAAAGAAACACTTTTATGATAACGCTGAAGTGATAATTCCTAAATATAAAACCCCTTTATTGATAATTCTTTCGGGTTATTTAATAGTTCAATTATTACTTCCTTTACGTCACCATTTAATACAAGACAACGTGCTTTGGACCGAAGAAGGTCATAGAATGTCTTGGCGAATGATGTTAAGAACAAAAGGCGGAATAGTAAAATATAAGGTTATAGATAAGTCTAATTATAGCGAGATTCCTGTAAAATTAAGCGATTATTTATCCGAAAAACAAAGTGTAATTGCATCTACAAAACCAGATGTAATCTGGCAGTTTGCTCAATATTTAAAAAAAGATTTTAAAGCTAAAGGAATAGATGTTGAAGTTTATGTAAATTGTAAAATAAGTGTAAATGGAAAGCCTTTAAAACAATTAATCGACCCTGAAATAGATTTGGCTTCAGTAAAATGGAATGCTTTTAAACATAGTGATTGGATTTTGCCTTCAAAACAGGATTAAATATCTTTGGAATTCATTAAATTTGCAAACTAAATACTCCGAAGCTTTTTAATAAGCCCTAAGACCTCACAGGTTTTTAAAACCTGTGAGGTCTCGATAGAAAAATAAATTGTTAAAAAAAGAATTTTAAAGACATTTTAATCTATGCTGCAAGTACCTTTTATAAGAGAACATAAAGATTTAGTAATTAAACGTTTGGCAAAGCGAAATATCGATGCTACCGAAATGATTACTGATGTAATTGCTTTAGATGAAGAACGAAGAAATTTGCAAACACAACTCGATAACACATTGGCAGAATCTAATACCTTATCGAAAGAAATCGGGATGCTTTACAAATCTGGTGAAGTTCAAAAGGCTAATGTGCTAAAAGAGAGAACAGCAACATTAAAGGAAGATACAAAACAGTTAAACGAACAACTTAATCTTAAAGTTGAAGCCTTACAAGAACTGCTTTATAAAATTCCTAATGTACCTCACGAATCTGTTCCAAAAGGAAATACTGAAGACGATAACGAAGAAGTTTTAAGAGAAGGCGACATTCCTGTTTTACACGATAAGGCTATACCACATTGGGAATTGGCTAAAAAATACGATATTATAGATTTTGAGCTTGGTACTAAAATTACAGGAGCAGGTTTTCCGTTTTATAAGGATAAAGGTGCAAAATTACAACGTGCACTCATCAATTATTTTTTAGATAA
>JADFSQ010000018.1:0-3658 GCA_022560715.1 Bacteroidota bacterium | reverse complement strand
GGGTTGCTGCCGGAAGACAATGAAATTATTTATCAGCACGGTAAAATTCCTGAATTGAAGGATGCCCTGCCGCATTGGGAATTGATAAAAAAATACGATATCATTGATTTTGAAACGGGAAATAAAATTGCCGGTGCTGGTTTTCCCGTATATAAAGGTAAAGGTGCACGATTACAAAGGGCGCTGATCAACTTTTTTCTGGAAGAAGGCTTAAAAGCCGGCTATACTGAAGTTCAGCCCCCGATATTTGTAAACCAGGCTTCTGCCTATGCAACCGGTCAATTACCGGATAAGGAAGGGCAAATGTATCACATAAACGGAAATGGGGATAACTTTTATTTAATTCCGACTGCCGAGGTGCCTGCAACAAATTTATTTAGAGGAGATTTGTTAGCCGAAAACGAATTGCCTAAAGCAATAACAGCTTATACACCTTGCTTTCGACGTGAAGCTGGAAGTTATGGCACACATGTAAGAGGACTGAATAGGTTACATCAATTCGATAAAGTAGAAATTTTAAGAATTGAACATCCAGATAATTCTTATAAGGCATTGGATAAAATGGTAACTCACGTAAAAACGTTGCTTCAAGAATTAAAATTACCATATCGAATTTTAAGACTTTGCGGTGGAGATTTAGGATTTACATCTGCATTAACCTACGATTTTGAAGTATTTTCTACAGCGCAAGACAGATGGTTAGAAGTGTCTTCAGTATCAAATTTTGAAACATTTCAAGCTAACCGATTAAAACTTCGTTTTAAAAACAGTATTGGAAAAAGCGAATTTGCACATACTTTAAATGGCAGCTCTTTAGCATTGCCTAGAATTTTAGCAGGAATATTAGAGAATTACCAAACTGAAAAAGGAATTGTAATTCCTGAAGTTTTAATTCCATACACAGGGTTTTCTATTATTGATTAATTGTAGCTTTTCTCTTTCTAAATAATTTAAAAATCAACGATTATATCGATTAAGTGTTAAATATTAACGTCGTTCAGCGAATTTATTTGATTTTCCTTTGTTTTTTAAAATATATTGTTGAAGTTAGTACCGCCAAAGCTAATTAGCCTACATTATGAAACGAGCATGTTAAAAAGCTTATCACCCAAGGGAATGATTAATAGCGAACCTGCCTGCGGCAGGCAGGCAGCATGTGACCGTTAAAAAACAATAAAATAAACACATAAAATATTAAACGCATCGTATTATTAGTTTCGTTGGTGGTGATAGTAATAAAAGTTTTTTTATAATTGCTGTTTTTGAATTTGCCACAAATCAAACTACAATTATTTAACAATACATAAGAAAAGCAAAAGCCGAATATTTGAATCGTATTTAGAACATGATTAATAGCACATTTATTTTGGTTGGTAATGCCTGAACGTTTGTTCAGGCATTTTTTTATAAAAACATTAGTAAAAACTCACAAACACATTTGCTATATTTACAAAAATCATAGTTATGAGAGCTTTATTGCTAATAGGTGTATTTTTTTATTCGCTTTTTGTTAACTCACAAAACGAGCAAAAGGCGTTACAATATTTTAATAATGGAGAGTTCGAAAAAGCATTAATTACTTATAATAAACTTTACGAAGTAAATAACGGCAATACCAATTACCTATTAAAAATAATAGAAGTACATCAACAATTAGAGCATTTTGATATTGCTGAAAAGCTACTCCTTCAATTGATTGATAGAACAAAAAACCCACAATATCTAGTAGAGTTAGGCTATAATTTTCAATTAAAAAATGAACACGATAAAGCCAATGACTATTATAATCTAGCAGTATTAAAGATTGATGAAAACCCTGTTTTTGCCTTTAGCATTGCCAGACGTTTTGAAAAACATGCACTCATCGATTATGCTGCAACGGTTTACGAAAGAGCCATGAAATTAAAACCAGAATCTAACTATTATATTCAGTTAGCACGAATTTATGGAGAACAGGGGAAAACAGAAAAAATGTTTAGCAGTTATGTTAATTTTATGGATAGAAATCCAGCATTTATAAGTCAATCAAAACGGATATTTAGTGACTATATTTCAGAAAATGCTGAAGATGAAAATAATATATTACTGCGTAAAGTTTTACTTAAAAAAATGCAGGGTCAGCCTAATATAATATGGAATCAATTGTTGAGTTGGTTATTTATTCAGCAACGAGACTATACTAAAGCATTTGCTCAAGAAAAAGCTATTTTTAAGCGCGAACAAGAAACTATTTTAGGAATTACCGATTTGGCTGCGATTACAATAAAGGACGGAAATAGAGCCGTTTCTGAAGAGATCCTTAGGTTTATAATTAACAATGCTTTCGATTTAGATACTGTTCTAAAAGCACATAAAGATTTGTTGGAGTTAGAGACTAAATATGCTTTAAAAAAGGATTATTATAAAATAGACCAGCAATATAAATCTTTATTGAAAGACTTCGGAATGTTACCTCAAACTATAGATTTTCAGATATCGTATGCTCATTTTACTGCTTTTTATTCAAATAAACCTGAAACTGCAATCGTCTTTTTAAAAGAAACATTAAAAATAAAAGCACCTCAATTTCTGTTGGCAAAAGCGAAATTGAAATTGGGTGATATTTTAGTGTTTCAAGAAAAATTCAATGAAGCATTAATCTATTTTTCCCAAATTCAAACCAGTTTAAAGAACAGTACAATTTCTCAGGAAGCCCGATTCAGAGTAGCAAAAACAAGTTATTACAAAGGCGATTTTAAATGGGCAGAATCGCAGCTTAAAATTTTAAAATCTTCAACATCGCAACTTATAGCAAACGATGCCTTAGACTTAAAGCTACTTATTTCCGATAATAAATACGAAGACTCTTTACAAACTGCTTTAAAATTATATGCCAAAGCCGATTTAATGGCATTTCAAAATAGAACAGATAAAGCTATTTCGCTGTTGGATAAAATTTTACAAGAACATAAAACCGAAACTATAATAGACCAGGCGTTGTACAAACAAGCACAATTGTTCGAAAGTAAACAACAATTTGAAAAAGCCGAAGACAATTACCTTAAAATCATAGCCAATTATAAAGAAGATATTTTGGCAGACGATGCTTACTATGCACTTGCAGAATTATATCTAAATCATTTAGCACAACCGGAAAAAGCCAAAGTCTTGTACGAGCAAATTATCTTTAACCATGAAGATAGTATCTATTTTGTTGAAGCCCGAAAAAAATTCAGAGTATTGCGTGGCGATGCTATTAATTAGTTATTGGTAATTAAACAAAACAATTTAGATGAAGAAAATACTAATCTTTATATTTTTAATTTTGAATGTTTTAGTATTTGGACAATCAAATAGCGAAAAATGTGTAGAAACATTTCAGGCTGGTGACTTTTCTAAAGCCAAATCTAAATGTATTTTAGCTTCTCAAAATAGAAATCCTATTTGTCAAGCATATTTAGGAATAATATATTTATCTGAATCAGAAACATATAATGCTAAAATTTGGTTTGAAAAATCGGCAAATCAAGGAAATCCCATTGGGCAAAATGGCTTAGGATATTTATATCAAAATGGTTTTGGCGGCTTATCTAAAGATTTAGAAAAAGCTAATAAGTGGTTTTTAAAATCAGCCGAACAGGGAAATTCAGATTCTCAATTTTGGTTGGGAGAAAACCTA
>JADFSQ010000362.1 GCA_022560715.1 Bacteroidota bacterium | reverse complement strand
TAATTATGGAAGGCTTAACTAAAAACAATCTGACAAAAGAAGATATTGATTTATTTATTCCGCATCAGGCTAATTTGCGTATTTCTCAGTTTGTACAACGCAAGTTTGGTTTAAGGGATGATCAAGTTTTTAATAATATTATGAAGTACGGAAATACTACTGCTGCTTCAATTATTATTGCACTTACTGAAGCATGGGAGCAAGGTAAAGTAAAAGATGGTGACACTGTTGTATTGGCTGCTTTTGGTAGTGGTTTTACTTGGGGAAGTGTGATTATTCGATGGTAAATTCCTGTGTATCCCGATAGCTATCGGGAAGGAATCTCATCAAAAGATTCCCTTGTTCAAGGGAATATATAAAAAAAACCGAAACAAAAGATTGTTCCGGCTTTCTTGCTATTAACCAACATTAACACTTATTAATAATGCTCTATATATAAGACGTTGAAAATTGATTTTTATTTCATTAATTGTAAACTTTAACCATTTTTAACATTTTTATTATAATTGAAAACCCAAAGTATGCACTTCGGGTTTTCTTATTAATAACCAAACATTAACACTAACCATCAACTATTATGTAGGTTATTAATCGTTTATTTTTTTTAGAAGAGTCCACCACCAGATTTTTCATCGTTATCTCTGCGTTTACGAGATTTAGCTTTGTATTTTCCACCACCAAAACGGTATGATAAGCTCGCTGCAATAGTATTGCTTTCCCAGTTAAATTCAATCTCTTGTTTAAAAGGTCTGCTTGCTGTTCCAGAAAACATCATTGTATTAAAAACATCATTATAGCTTAAACTAAATGTTGCTTTACTATCAAGAAAACTATAACGCATCCCCAGATTTACAAAATACATTGGATCTACATCAAATTGAATACCTTTTTCTTTTCCTCTATAAAATCCAAATGCAGTAATTGATAAACTCTTGCTTACTTTAAAATTATTATACATTCTAAAGTTAAATGCAACATTATCTACTTGAACCGTTTCAAGAACTATATCGTTCTCGGTTGCTATTTCTGGTGGAACGGTAAACCTTTCACCTATACTTCTTTGTGTTTGAGAATAAAAATCGAAACTTCCATTAATGCTCCACCATTTTACAGGGCGAAAGTTAGTAGAAAACTCAAAACCAAAAGCTGTAGTATTATCAAAATTATCGTCTGTTAAAATTAATCGGTTTAAATCGGCTCTATCTATTAAAATTACAGTTGAAATTTCGTCTTTTATTCTTCTATAAAATATACCCGCAGTAATGCTTCCCTTTTCTAATTTTCGTGTATAATTAGTTTCAAATGAATTAGTGAATTGTGGTAACAATGTTTGATTTCCGAATTTAGATATTAAAGGCGTACTAAATTCAGGTAACGGATTTACTTGTCCTACTCCGGGACGATCAACACGTCTGCTATAGCTTAACTGATATGAATTCTTTTCAGATGGAGAATATGTAAAGAAAGCCGATGGATATACTTCAAAATAATCATTGTCAAATGGAATAGAAGTAACCGCATTGGTAACTAAATCTGTTTCTATAGCTAAAGTTCTAACTTGAACATTTTCAGCACGTAATCCTATTTGATAGGTCCACTTTTCGAACTTCTTACTATAAGTTGCATATGCAGAATAAATATCTCTGCTATAATTAAAATTGGTTGAAGTAGGAATGTAATCTCCCAGCATATTTTGAGAGCGTCCGTTAGATTCGTAATTAATAGTATTATTGAATAATCTTGTTTGTAATCCTAATTCTAATTTAGTGGTTTCAGATAAAGGGTCAACATAATCTAAATTAATAGTAGTACGATCTCTTTCGGTATCGTTAAGTTCAAAATAATTAGGTCTCATAATAAATCCAGAGAATGTGTTGTCTGTTCTTGAATCACCATTATAAGTATTGTAATCTACTTCAAGTTCAATATTTTGACCTTCTTTGTTAAAATCTAATTTGTAATTAAAATTATATTGATGAGATTCGTTGTCACCTTTATTTGAAATAATTTGACTTTGATCGAAAGCATTATCGCTAAAAAAGATATCAGTCGTTGCATTTGTGCTACCATCAAAAATATTTTGATTTGTAAATACAGAAATAGTATTCTTGTCATTTAGATAAAAATCAAGACCAACTTTAAATACATGAGATTTATTATCACTTAAAATATATATATTTTGAAGTGTGTTTTGTTCAATTCTATCTAAAAAACCATAATTAACATTTTTGGCAATATTGTTACTATAACTGCCAAATAAATTGAATTTGCCATTACGATAATTCATATCTAAAGAGCTATTAAATTTTGCTTCCTTTTCATATCTTAAACCAACATTTGAACTCCCATTAAATCCTATCATTGTATTTTTATGGAGTACAATATTAATAATACCACTCATGCCTTCAGGATCATATTTTGCTGAAGGATTTGTAATTAATTCTATAGCTTTAATCGACGTTGAAGGTATTTGTTTTAATAATTCATTAATAATTTCTTCGTAATCGCCGTAAGCGTTTGTAAGTATTAAAATTGCATTGGATTGATGCTTTCTAAATTCACAAAATGCCTTAATCACTATATGAACCCCTTTCCATTCTGTCCAGCGAGCAACAATGCCCACAACAGGCCCAACGCCTTCCGAAACATTATATTTCATTCTCAAGTTCAAAACTCTGTCTGGGGCAATATTCTGAAACTCCCTGAAGTCAAACCCGTGAT
>JADFSQ010000361.1 GCA_022560715.1 Bacteroidota bacterium | reverse complement strand
GAATAGCGCTATTAATGGCATTTTTAATAGTTGTTTTTCGTTCAGAAAAGAACCAAATAAAACTATTATTAAAACAATAAATTTCCGTATTGATTACAAACAAAAAATATAACTAAAAAAGATTCCTCCCGATAATTATCGGGATAAGTGGGAAATAAATATGAAAATAAAAATCATCAACAAATCATGTCACGATTTACCAAGCTATGAAACCATTGCTTCTGCTGGAATGGATTTACGTGCCAATATAAAAACCTCAATGGCTTTAAAGCCATTGGAAAGAGCAGTAATAAAAACAGGTTTGTTTATAGAATTGCCAATAGGTTACGAAGCCCAAGTACGACCACGAAGTGGCTTGGCAGCAAAAAAAGGAATAACAGTACTTAACGCTCCAGGAACTATTGATGCTGATTACAGAGGCGAAATTGGCGTGATTCTTGTTAATCTTTCTAGCGAAGACTTTATTATTGAAAAAGGAGAACGAGTAGCGCAATTAGTTATCGCAAAACACGAACGTGCCGAATGGATTGAAGTAAAAACATTAACCCAAACCTCTCGTGGAGAAGGTGGTTTTGGGAGTACAGGTTTAAAATGATAAATTAACTCAAAAGGAAAGTATTCCTAATCTATAAAAACCTTTAATTTGAGATTAAACTCCTAATGCAAACTAAAATCAATATCATAGTTTTTATTTTCGGAATGATATTCTTTCCGCAGATTAACTTTGCTCAAGTCGATTTTAATAAAACACCTGATGATGATTTGGGTAATGTTGAAGACGTGTTTCAAGAACATTTCTTTGAAGCCTTAAAACAAAAGGGAATAGAGAATTACGATAGAGCTATTAAAGCACTATTGAAATGTATTGAGTTAGACGATTCAGAATCGGTAATATATTTTGAGTTAGGCAAAAATTACGTCCAGTTAAAAAACTTCGGACTTGCAGAACAAGCTTTAAAAAAAGCAGTGTCTAAAGAACCAGAAAACGAATGGTATCTTGACGAACTTTATGGTGTTTATTATGAATTAAACGACTTCGATAAAGCATTAAAAACGGTTAAACAGCTGGTAAAATTTCATCTGGATTATAAAGAAGATTTAGCATCTTTATATTTTAGAAACAAAAAATATAAAGCTGCACTTAAAGTGTTGGATGAATTAGACGCCGACTATGGCATTTCTAAATCACGAGATTTTATAAGAAACAAAATTTATAATGCGTCTGGAAAAGAAAAAAATAGAATTGAAAATTTAGAAGAGCGCGTAGAAAACGATCCAACTAACGAAGCAAATTACTTATCTCTTATTTATCGATATAGCGAAAAAGGAAACACAAAAAAAGCGTACGAAACAGCAATGAGTTTGCTCGAGAAAAACCCCAATTCGCAATTGGTACATTTAGCATTGTATAAATTTTATCTCGATGACAATGAACCAGAAAACGCCATCTCTTCGATGAAGGTTGTACTTAAAAGCACAAAAATTAAACCAGAAGCCAAAGCTAAAGTATTAAACGATTTTGTAAAATTTGTTCTGAAAAATCCAAAGTACGAAGATGATTTAGTTGAAGTTACAACAGCAGTTGCATTAACCGAAGGTTGGAAATCTCATGTAGAATTGGCTCAATATTATTTAAGTAAAGGAAATAAAACGAAAGCATTAAAACATTATCAATTTGCGCACGAAAACGAAAACGAAAATTTTGATGTTATTAAGAATATATTATTGCTACAAATAGATTTAATGCAATACACCAAAGTTGTTTCCCTAAGCCAAGAAACTTTAGAAACTTATCCTGCTCAACCTATTTTATATTTAGTAAATGGCGTTGCATTAAACCATTTAAACAACCCAAAAGAAGCTATCAATACTTTAGAAACAGGAATAGATTATGTAATTGATGATATTAAAATGGAAGCAGATTTTTTCAAGCAATTAAGTATAGCATATAAATTAGATAATAATATTACCAAGTCTCAGGCGTTTTCTAAAAAAGCTGAACAATTATTAATAAAGCACTAATGAAGATATTTAAAATATTAATTATAATTTTATTTTTGGCTGGTTGCAAATCGACTAAGAGCATAAAATCTTCAGGAGAACTGAATACCAGATTATCTTCAAAGCTAATAATTAAAGAGCACCTTAAACAGAAAGCCAATTTTAAAACCTTACAAGCGAGAGTAAAAGTTGAATATATTCAAGGTAATAAATCTCAAATGCATACCATTAGCTTAAGAATAGAAAAAGATAAGACCATTTGGATTAATTCTTTTTTAAATGTGATTAGAATTAAAATTACTCCAGAAAAAGTAGGCTATTATAATAAGTTGGACAACACTTATTTTGAAGGAGACTTCTCTTTAATCAGCGATTTATTAGGCATAGAAATCAATTTTAATAAAGCTCAAAATTTGCTTCTTGGTGAAGCCTTATTCGATTTACAAAGTGAATTGTATGACGCAGACATTCACGAGTCTTCTTATTTGTTACAGCCCAAAGAGCAGAGTGCATTGTTAGAGATTTTCTTTTTGTTAAATCCTAAACATTTTAAAATGGACTCCCAACAATTAGCACAACCGTTAAAAAGAAGAATGCTTCAAATTGATTATGAAAATTATCAGGAAGTAAAAAACCAAGTGTTGCCACGACACATTAAGATTATCGCTTTAGAAAATAATGAGGAGACAATTATTAATATGGAGTTTAAATCCGTTTATCTAAAT
>JADFSQ010000360.1 GCA_022560715.1 Bacteroidota bacterium | reverse complement strand
TTTTTATATTTGGACAACAAAAGGAGAAATGCCAGAAACCATAATTGCATTTAGTGAAAGTGATAATAGAATCAGTTTCTTTAATACCTATTTTGAAAACGTAGAATCCGTAAAAAAAATCTACAATCCTTATTCAGATGAAATTGATAAACTTTGGCAAACAATTTATATTTGTAAAAAACCAAAACAAAATTTTGCTGAAATGAAAAAGTTGTTTAAGAATAGAATATTTGAATAAAAAACAACACACAACAAAGAACTGTGGTAAAAAACAAGTAAAAACTCATTAATTTTTTACCAACGGCAAACCTTCCATCATAACATTCACTTTTTCAGCAACAGCTTCTTTCTCGTAATCCTTTTTAGAGACTCAAACACAGATATTTCAAACACAACACGAAGTTCAACTCCAGATCTTGGAGCTTATGAATATTGGAGTATGAGGATAGAAAAGAAATCTCAATTTCTAAACAACGGATCTAAATAGTTGTTAGTACTTAAATATTCTCTTTTAAGGTTTTTAAGATAGATTATTACTTCCTTTTGGTATTTATGATTTGGCTTCAAACAATCTTTCATATTGACATCAAAAACCGTTAATACCAAATACCAATTTCCTTTACGTGACATATAAATATCTTCAAAGTATGGACCCATTTCTTTTGAATCTAAAGCTGCATCTATAAACATAGGTAAAAGGTTTATTGTTTTAGTTGGAATCTCTGTTTCATAAAAAGAGAGGAAGAATTTATTATCATCAATAGTAAATAGAATATTTTCATCAACGTTTTGATGATTTAGCTGATATCTAATATTTAAATAATTGTAAAACTCATCAGCCTCTTTTGGATCTTTGAAAATAAAGGCATGATCTCTGGGAAGATTTCTTTTGAACTTCTTTGCTACTTTAACTTTATAATCCTTAATCTTTGGAGCTATCCTTATGGGAATACAAGAAGACATTAGAAAAAATACAAGTAAGATTGGTAGATGCTTCATAAAGTTATTTCAACTAATGAATCAAGAATCATACCAACACATTATGTAGAACTTGATAAAATTTAAAATGAAATAATTGCAACAATCAAGCAAACAACGGCAAACCTTCCATCATAACATTCACTTTTTCAGCAACAGTTTCCAAAACAGATTCATCTTCATAATTATTAATTACCTCATCAATCAAAGATACAATTTTTTCCATATCATCTTCTTTTAATCCTCTGGTTGTAATTGCTGGTGTTCCTACGCGAATCCCTGAAGTTACAAATGGTGATTTATCATCAAAAGGAACCATATTTTTATTTACTGTAATATCTGCTTTCACCAAAGCCTGTTCTGCTTCTTTGCCAGTTATATTTTTATTACGCAAATCGATAAGCATCATATGATTATCTGTTCCACCAGAAATAATATGATATCCTCTATCTACAAATGCTTTCGCCATAGTTTCAGCATTTTTCTTTACTTGTAATGTGTAATGCAAAAATTCATCAGTCAACGCTTCACCAAAAGCAATGGCTTTAGCAGCAATAATATGTTCTAATGGTCCTCCTTGATTTCCCGGAAACACAGCAGAATCAAATAAAGACGACATTTTACGAAGATTTCCATTTTTCAATCGTATTCCAAAAGGGTTCTCAAAATCTTCTCCCATCATAATCATTCCTCCTCTTGGCCCTCTTAATGTTTTATGCGTTGTAGTGGTTACCACGTGACAATGCGGAATAGGATCGTTTAAAATTCCTTTTGCAATTAAGCCTGCAGGATGCGAAATATCGGCAAATAAAATGGCATCAACACTATCTGCTATCTCACGAAAACGCTTAAAATCCATATCTCGGGAATAAGCAGATGCTCCAGCAATAATCAATTTTGGCTGCTCCTTTTTAGCAATTGCTTCCATCTCATCATAATTAATAAGACCTGTTTCTTTATCTACACCATAAAACACAGGATTATACAATTTTCCTGAAAAATTAACTGGCGAACCATGTGTTAAATGACCACCATGCGACAAATCGAAACCAAGAATTTTATCACCTGGTTTTAAACATGCTGCAAAAACAGCAGTATTGGCTTGACTTCCGGAATGTGGCTGCACATTAACCCAAGACGCACCAAATAAAGCCTTTGCTCTATCAATTGCAAGTTGCTCAACTTCATCTACAACTTCACAGCCTCCATAATAACGTTTTCCCGGTAAGCCTTCAGCATATTTGTTTGTTAATACAGAGCCTGCTGCTTCCATAACCTGGTCGCTTACAAAATTCTCTGAAGCTATCAATTCTAAACCGTTTAGTTGGCGTTCGTTTTCAGCTTGTATCAATTCAAAAATTTGTTCGTCGCGTTGCATTAATTATTTAAGATTTTAATTCAGTCCAAAAATAATAAATACAATTAGTTTAACACTTCAAAAAGGATATATTTCCGAATAAATTCTGTGATTTTTATCAATTTGA
The DNA here is from genome assembly GCA_022560715.1 of Bacteroidota bacterium. Taxonomy (GTDB): domain Bacteria; phylum Bacteroidota; class Bacteroidia; order Flavobacteriales; family Flavobacteriaceae; genus PRS1. Next base: position 276 of record JADFSQ010000360.1, on the reverse strand, counting down.
TAGAGACATTTTTGATAAGTATTTAATTCGTTCGCATCGAAGCCTGAACGACATAGATAGATTATCTCTATTATGTGAGAAATATGAAAAAGACACACAATTCAAAATTGTACAAAATGCGCTTCAAGTTGGAAGAAAAATATCAAGATCTGAAATAAGGAACAAACGTGATGTAATTTCAATGGGAAGCATATTAGAGGAATCTAGAAATAGGAAGCTAATCTACATAACTAAAAGTGTTGTAAGTATTTTATTGAAATTAGAGGTGTTCAAAAG
>JADFSQ010000359.1 GCA_022560715.1 Bacteroidota bacterium | reverse complement strand
AACACATTTGCGAATTATCTTAATTCGTTTTTACTATACACAGAACCACTTGGGTTACAAGGAGAGCTAAACCAAATCATTTTTGTTTTTGGTGTAATAGCAGCTTCCAACTGTGCAGCAGTCATTTTAAAATCTGTAGTTATAGACGTTTTCACTTCTACAGGAATACCTTCATTGAGTTTTACAATATCATTATAGCTCACCCAATATGGGCAAGGTAGTATCACTTCGTCTCCGGGATTTATCATTACCGAAGCAATATTGGCTAACGATTGTTTTGCTCCTGTAGAAACTACAATTTGTGGTAGTGTATAGGTTAGATTGTTATCGCGTTTAAATTTAGCGATGATGGCTTCTTTTAATTCCACATAACCATCAACTGGAGTGTAAGAATTGTAATTATCATTTATAGCCTGTATTGCGGCATCTTTAATAAAATCGGGAGTATTAAAATCGGGTTCACCAAGACTTAAACCTATAATATCTTTTCCTTCAGCTCTTAACGCTCTTGCTTTAGCTGCCATTGCTAAAGTTTGTGACGTTGATAGACTGTTTATTCTATCAGAAAGGTGATTCATTTGTTTAAATGTTTGTAGTGTAACTGTAAAGTATATAAAATAAAATCTTTACTTCAAAAAGTTAAGCCATAACAGGTTTCTGCCCCATAGCTTTTAATTGCTTATAATGTTCTGAAATTGCTTTCCAAAAGGTTTTATATTCATTATAAGGCAAACTAAATTCACGTGCGGTTTCTTTAACAATTATCGCTATTTTTTTATAGTGAATATGACTAATATTTGAATATAAATGATGCTCTACTTGGTAGTTTAATCCACCAGTAAAAAATCCAACCAACCAACTTTTTGGTGCAAAATTAGACGTTGTAAATAGTTGATGAATAGCCCAGGTATTTTTCATACTTCCTTTTTTATTTGGCTGAGGCATTTCGGTATTGGGCATGACATGAGCCAACTGAAAAACGATACTCAATATTAAACCAGCAGTAAAGTGCATAATAAAAAAACCTATTATTACTTGCCACCAGACGAAACCAAGAAATAATGGTAATACAATCCAAAGTGAATAATAAATAATTTTACTAATAATTAGTTTGGTCCATTGTGTTGTAGGTTTAGGCAATTTACCATAAGATAATTTTCTCTTTAAATACTTGTAAGATTGAATAAAATCGGTAGTAATAGCCCAATTTATCGTTAATAATCCATAAAGGAAAAAAGAATAAATTTTTTGATATTTATGAATTTTAAGCCATTTTGTATGTTTAGAAAAACGAATAATACGTCCAGCATCAATATCTTCATCATAACCTTGAATGTTTGTGTACGTATGGTGCAATACATTATGTTGCACTTGCCAATTATAAACATTACCAGCAAGAATATAAATACTACTTCCCATAAGTTTATTTACCCATTTTTTACTCGAAAAAGCATCATGATTTGCATCGTGCATGACATTCATACCAACTCCTGCCATACCAATACCAATAATTATAATAAATACAATTTGTAACCAGGTTGGCAAACTAAGTGTTAAGATTAAAACCAATGGCACAAGAAATAATGCGAACATTAATATAGCTTTTGTATAAAGCTTCCAATTTCCTGTTTTTTTAATCTTATTATCTTTAAAGTAAGCGTTAACTCGTTTGTTGAGTGTTTTGAAAAATTTTGCGGAATCTGTTCTCGAAAATGATAGCAGTTGCTTTGTCATACTTATTGATTTACGATTTTAGATTTATGATTTTAGAATTTATCTAAATTAAAGCTCAAATCTGTTATTTTATTACTGTCTATTACTTGCACGAAAATAGACAATTTTACAACAACAAACTTTTTAATTTTGTTGTGTTTTCGTCTTGGCATTACATAAGCGGCAAAGATATATAATAAACAGACTTAACTTATAAAGATTTCATAAAATTATGAACATAAAATGGATACTTTTGTTTAAAATCTAATAATATATGGAGCTCATATTAAAGTATTTTCCTAATCTTACTGAAGATCAAATTGATAGATTTGAAAAATTACAATCATTATATCAAGATTGGAATGTGAAGATTAATGTAGTCTCACGTAAAGATATTGATGAGTTGTATTTGCGCCATGTGTTGCATTCGTTGGGAATTGCGAAAGTAATTCAGTTTAAGAAAGGCACTAAAATTTTAGATGTTGGTACTGGAGGCGGTTTTCCAGGAATTCCGTTAGCAATTTTGTTTCCCGAAAGCGACTTTCATTTGGTAGATAGTATTGCTAAAAAGCTAAAAGTGGTCGATGAGATTGTTGAAGGTTTGGGCTTAACCAACGTAAAAACTACGCATAGTCGAGTAGAAACTATAAATGGTACTTACGATTTTATTGTAAGTCGTGCAGTAGCTGCAATGCCAACTTTTGTACATTGGGTAAAAGGGAGAATTGAAAAAAAACATAAAAACAGACTTAAAAACGGCATTCTCTACCTTAAAGGAGGCGATTTAATAGAGGAGTTGCAAAATTATAGAACAGCAACTATTTATGATTTAAGTGATTATTATACTGAAGATTTTTTCACTACCAAAAAACTGGTGCATTTGCCTCTGAAGTTTAGAAGTTAGTGTTTGTATTATAATTTATGAACTTTTAATCCCAATCTACAATAATCTCTTCATGTGATTTTTGAGTAATAAAATGTTCATTTGGTAAATAAAATTGATTTAGATTATCTTTTTCTATTTCAAT
>JADFSQ010000358.1 GCA_022560715.1 Bacteroidota bacterium | reverse complement strand
GCTATAATTTTTCTGCTTATAAAGAAGGTTTGAATGTTGCTGAAAAACATTTGATAATACCCAAAATAACCGATTTGAATTCAAAAATAGCGCAAGCTTATGATGCAAATGGCAAGTTTAAAGAAGCTGAAGGATTTTTTGATAAATCTTTAAAGCTGTCTGTAAAAGAGAACAAAAAAAGAGCTGTTCAGGAAAAAATTAAAGTAGCAGATTTTCAAAATAGCACTCAAGATTATGATGATGAAATTGAATTGAGAATAGAAGCTCTTCAGGACATAAAAGAGATAGAAGCCGATTCGATTTTTGATAATGAAAGCGCTTTAACGCCACAAAAACAAAACTATAAAATAGGAACCGCTTATTTTTTACAAAAAAATTACGATAAGGCTATTCCGTTTTTACAAAAAAGTATTGAAGAAGCAGATAAAAAAGAAGATTTAATAGTGCAAAAAGACGCCACCAGAAAACTATATGAATTGTATCGTGATGCAGGAAATTATAACAAAGTACTTAAAACCTATCAGGACTATGTGATTTTGGTAGATAAACTGTATTCTAAAAAAGAACAAGAAATATCTCAGGCAGCACGATTTAGGAGAGATATTGCAGCAAAGCAAAACCGAATAAAAGGATTGGAAACTGACAGAGCTTTATCCGAAAGAAAATACCAACTCACAACTTTGCGTAACAGAAGCCAAAGCATTATTATTTATTCATTAATCGGAGGATTGTTACTATTGCTCGTTGCTGGATATTTTATGTTTAAAAACATAAAGCATCAAAAGTTGACTAACAATATGTTAGCCTTAAAATCTTTACGAAGCCAGATGAATCCTCATTTTATATTTAATGCATTAAATTCGGTAAACAGTTTTATTGCCAGTAATGATGAGCGTACAGCAAATAAATATTTATCAGATTTTTCATTGTTAATGAGAGCTGTTTTAGAAAATAGCGAAGAAGATTTTATTTCGCTTGAAAAAGAAATAGCATTGATTGAATTATATATAAAGTTAGAACATTTTAGGTTTAAAGATAAGTTTGATTATTCAATAATAATAGATGACAATGTAAAGGTTGAAGAATTTCAAATTCCGCCAATGTTGCTACAGCCCTATATCGAAAATGCGGTTTGGCATGGCTTGCGATATAAAAAAGAAAAAGGGAGATTAGATATAAGGATATCTCAATTTGTAAAAGACGAAATTTCAATTTCAATTACCGACAATGGTATAGGGCGAAAAAAATCAGAAGCATTAAAAACCGAGCATCAACTAAAGCGAAATTCAACTGGAATGGGTAATATTAAAAAACGAGTTGCCATTTTAAACGAGATGTATAAAGATAAAGTAGATGTTTCGATTACCGATTTTCAAGATAAAGAAGATGCTGGAACAAAAGTTGTAGTTACATTGAAAAAAGATTGACGATTGATGATTTACGATTGATGATTTTTGAATTAAAAAAGATTTATATTAATTTATTGTTGTCCAAGTGAAATAATTAAAGAGTGGTTAAAGTATTGTGTTTGTTATAGTTTTAAGGGTTTTAGACAAAAGACACCTTGTTTTTAATAAAAAAAAGAAAGAACAGGAGTTGTTAAACTCTATAAATTTTAACTAATTTATTATCAATAAGTTACAATGCAGTCTTGATTCTTTGCTCTTAAAGCGAAGCGGTCTTAAGTCTTTTATTTGACAACAGTAATAATTAATTAATGAGATTCCTGTTTTCGTAGGAAATAAATATGAACCTAAACGCAATAATAGTCGAAGACGAGAAAACAAGTAGAGAAATACTAATAAACTACTTAAAAAAGTATTGCCCAAATGTTTCGGTTTTAGGCGAAGCAGAAAATGTAGATGAAGCGCTAATACTTATAAGAAATAACGAATTGGACCTTGTGTTTCTTGATGTCGAAATGCCTTATGGTAATGCGTTCGATTTACTCGAAAAAGTAGGCGATATAAATTTCGAAACTGTTTTTGTAACAGCTTATAATCATTATGCCTTGGAAGCCCTTAACACTCATGCATCATATTATTTAATGAAACCCATTTCAATAAACGAGCTTATAAAAGCGGTAGATTATGTGGTGGAAATAAAAACGAAAGAAGATGCGTTGCAAAATCAAGTATTGGTAACAAAAACCAAATCTGTAAGTGGCAAAATTACAATTCCGCAATTAGACGGTTTTGAAGTACTGGAAACTTCAACTATTTTGTATTGCAAAGCCGATGATAACTATACCGAAATTTACTTAAATAACAGTAAAAAGAAACTGGTAAGTAAAACGCTTAAATATTTTGAAGAAGCTTTAAAAGATTCAGGTTTTGCAAGAGTTCACAAGTCTTTTTTAATAAATGTAAACGAAGTAATAAAATATAAAAAAGGAAAAGGAGGTCATGTTGTTTTAAGCAACGGAAAGGAAATCATGGTTTCAGCTTCAAAAAAATCGAATTTTTTATCTTATTTTAAATAATTATGCCAATCATAAAACCAGTAAACGGAATCTCACCACAAATCCCAGACGATTGTTTTATTGCAGAAAATGCAACTATTGTTGGCGATGTACAAATGGGAAACCATTGCAGTGTTTGGTTTAATGCTGTAATTCGTGGCGATGTGCATTATATAAAAATCGGCAACAAAGTAAATATTCAGGATGGCACAGTAATTCATGCAACCTACAAAACATCACCAACCAATATTGGTAATAATGTCTCCATTGGTCATAATGCTATTGT
>JADFSQ010000357.1 GCA_022560715.1 Bacteroidota bacterium | reverse complement strand
CGCGTTCGGCTGTATAGCGAATTTGTTCCGATCCCGGATTAATTCCGAATTCTGCTTTAGCTTTTATCTTTTTATCGACTGCTTGTTTTGCAATTGAAGCGGCTCGTGTTAAATCTTCGTAAGACGAATTTGTACAAGAACCTATAAGTCCCCAATCTACTTTAATAGGCCACCCATTTGCTCTTGCTTTTGCACCAAGTTCCCCGATAGGAGTTGCTAAATCTGGTGTAAAAGGACCATTTAAATGTGGTCGTAACGTATCTAAATTAATTTCTATAACCTGATCAAAATATTGTTCCGGATTCGCATAAACCTCATCATCACCAGTTAAATAAGCTGCAATTTCATTTGCAGCATCTGCAATATCTGTTCTATCAGTTGCTCTTAAATAACGCTCCATCGAGTCGTCATAGCCAAACGTAGAAGTTGTAGCTCCAATTTCTGCTCCCATATTACAAATAGTGCCTTTTCCTGTACAAGACAATGCTTTTGCTCCAGTGCCAAAATATTCTACAATGGCATCTGTGCCTCCTTTTACGGTTAGAATTCCAGCCACTTTTAAAATAACATCTTTAGCAGATGTCCATCCACTTAATTTTCCAGTTAATTTTACTCCAATAAGTTTAGGGAATTTTAATTCCCAAGCCATTCCTGCCATTACATCTACTGCATCTGCTCCACCAACTCCAATAGCAAGCATACCTAAACCTCCTGCATTAACAGTATGAGAATCCGTGCCAATCATCATACCTCCTGGAAATGCATAATTTTCTAATACGACTTGGTGAATGATTCCAGATCCAGGTTTCCAAAAACCAATTCCGTATTTGTTTGAAACTGCTCCAAGAAAATCAAATACCTCACTACTAATATCATTAGCACGTTTTAAATCTTTTTCTGCTCCTTGTTTTGCTTGTATTAAATGATCGCAATGTACAGTAGTTGGTACAGCAACTTTCTTTTTTCCTGCTTGCATAAATTGCAAGAGTGCCATTTGGGCTGTTGCATCTTGTAAAGCGATACGATCTGGAGCAAAATCTACATAATCTTTTCCTCTTGTAAAAGCTTTATCTGGAGTTCCATCCCAAAGATGTGAGTATAAAATCTTTTCGGAAAGTGTTAACGGTTTGCTTACAACTTCCCGCGCTTTATCAACACGTTCGACCATTTGGCTATACACTTTTTTTATCATATCAATATCGAATGCCATAAGCTAAAATTTAAGTTTTTAGAGTTATTCACCTATGCAAAAGCTTTGGCGAACAGAGTTGCAAAAATACAAAATATAAAATATATGCAACCGATTGGAGTTATTATTGAATATTATTTAATAAATAGATGAATATTTTTATATATTATGAATTATTCTTAATTAATCATTAAAAAAATGCTAAGTTAATAAGACTATGTTTTTATTTACGGTTGAAATCTTATAATATCGATAATAATTATTTATGTTTTTATTAATACTTTTCTGTTATGTTTTGTGGTTAGTAAACCAATTATTTTAACCACTAAGAACACTAAGTTATTACACAAAGTACACCAAGAAATTCACTTCAAAATTCCCATTTTCTCATGGTCTAGAGTTTTCAATCTTCTTCAGTAATTTATAACAAAGCCATTTATAATTATGTTTAGTTAAATTTTTCTTTAATAAATTTTGAATCTCTTAAATCTGTCATGGGTTTTTCAAAATAGCGATATAAAAAATATGACATATAAAATGTTACTACCCAATATACTAAAAGTAGTATTAGCTTCATAAAAACTGGAACGCTTTCTACATCAATAAAATATTGGATTGTCAGCAAGATCAACGAATAATTAATAAGGTAAATACCATACGATAATATACTCGTAGAGGTTATTTGTTTTTTTAAAAAGTTTCCTGTTTTCCAATTAGAAAAAACGGGGAAAAGCAATAATAAACTTATTGAAATTAGTGGCAAGTAAAAGATATTATAAAATAATGGAAAGTCGTTTGGTTTAGCATCATAAGCAAAAATAAATGTGTGTGTAACAATAAATATTAACATCCCAATATTAAAAAATCTCTTTTTATAATTTTGCCAAATAGATGTATAATTTACCGCAACATAAGCACCGATAAAACCATAATAGATACTATCTATTCTATAAATGACAACTTTACGAATACTATGACTCCAGGTTTCAAAAGACTCCAAACCATGATTATTATGATAGCGTATTCTAAAATATGTGATTGCTAATATTATTATAAACACCATTACTATATAGAGTTTTTCTTTTGAATTGTTTTTGCGGAATAGTAAAAGAATATATAATATTAAAGGTCCAATTATATAAGCAAACTCCTCAACGGAAAGACTCCAAGCCTCTGTAAAAAAATCTGGATGTGGAACAGCAAAATTTTGCAGAAAAACAATAAAATATCCTATATCATCTATAACTATATGATACAAAACATAATATAATAAAACATTAAATGCTAAAATTAAAATATAGTTTGGCAATGTTCTAAACCAACGTCTAATACAGAAATACATAAAATTTTTAAAAGCTGTTTTTCCGTTTCGTATTTGCCTTAACAGTAAGCCTCCTATTAAATAGCCACTCAATACAAAAAAAGATCTACACAAATAGTACCGAAAAACCGAATTGCCGTAAGTGAAATATGATTGTTCTCTGGAAATAATAACAGTGTAGAATGTGATAGTAAGACTAATAGAATTGCAATGGTTCTAATTACATCTAATCCAAAAA
>JADFSQ010000356.1 GCA_022560715.1 Bacteroidota bacterium | reverse complement strand
CGTTACAAGGTTTTCTTAATTCTGTAAAACAACTCAACTTGCGTAATAGTATTTTTATAGATGTCACATCAAATTCAGATGTAGCGAATCTGTATCCCGAATATCTTAAACATAGTATTGCAATAGTAGCTTGTAATAAAATTGCATGCTCAAATGATTTTAAAGATTATAAACGTCTTAAAAATCTATCGCTTAAATACAACGCTCCTTTTTTATTCGAAACCAATGTTGGCGCAGGATTGCCTGTAATCGATACACTAAATAATTTGATAGCTTCTGGAGATAAGATTACCTCAATTAAAGCTGTCTTATCTGGAAGTTTAAATTTTGTTTTTAACAATTTTGATGAAACAAAACGTTTTCATGACATTGTTAAGCAAGCACAAGAAGAAGGCTATACTGAACCTGATCCAAGAATAGATTTAAGTGGTGTTGATGTTGCACGAAAAATATTAATTCTTGCGCGTGAAAGTGGTATTGAGATGAATTTAGACGATATAGAAAACAAATCTTTCTTAACAAAAAACAATTTAGAAAGTAAAACAGTTGATGATTTTTATAAAACACTAATCAACGAAGAAGTACATTTTCAGAAACTGTTTGCTTTGGCTAAAGCAAAGAACTGTCAGCTGAAATATGTTGCAGAATTTAACAATGGCAGAGCAAAAGTTGGTTTGCAGGAAATTCCTGAAGAACATCCATTCTATAATTTAGAAGGAAAAGACAATATCGTGATGTTTTATACTGAGCGTTATCCAGAGCAACCTATGATTATAAAAGGCGCTGGCGCTGGCGCAGATGTTACTGCCTCTGGTTTGTTCGCAGATATAATTAGAATTGGAAATAATTAATTAGTAAACAGTATTCAGTTACAGTTTACAGTTTGATAAAGTTATATAATATAGTCTTGGTTCTAAAAGCAAAGCGGTCTATATTCTATGTTCTGAAATCAAAATATTAAATTTGACCTTGATTATTAATTGAAGAAAACATCTCAATTTGAAAAATACAATTAAAATATTCTCACCAGCAACAGTCGCAAATGTATCCTGCGGATTCGACGTTTTGGGCTTTTGTTTAGATAGTATTGGTGATGAAATGATTGTAAGAAAAGTCGATAAAAAAGGAATACTTATTACCAAAATTGAAGGTTATGACCTTCCTTTTGAAGCCGATAAAAATGTGGCTGGAGTTTCCGCTTTAGCACTACTTAAAGAGGCTAATCCAGACTGTGGTTTTGAAATAGAAATTTACAAACATATAAAACCAGGAAGTGGCATTGGAAGCAGTTCAGCAAGTGCATCAGGAAGTGTATTTGCTATTAACGAATTATTAGGAAAACCGTTTAATAAAACGCAACTTACCTACTTTGCCATGCAAGGTGAAAAATTGGCAAGCCAAAGTGAACATGCCGATAATGTAGCTCCAGGAATTTTTGGCGGATTTACATTAGTTAAAAGTCTTAAGCCTTTGGAAATATTAGAAATACCTACACCTGACGATTTATATGCAAGCGTTATTCATCCTCAAATTGAAATTAAAACAGCAGAAGCAAGAGCAATTTTGCCAAAAAAAATTCCTATGCAAGATGCTATTAAACAATGGGCTAATGTTGGAAGTTTAATACATGGATTACATACAAGTAATTATGAACTTATAAGCAGGTCGCTACAGGATGTTGTTGTTGAGCCATACAGAAGCAAACTCATTCCGCATTTTAATAAAGTAAAATCTGAAGTCTTAATTAATGGAGCCTTAGGCTCTGGTATTTCAGGTTCTGGACCTTCAATTTTCGCTTTAAGCAAAGGAATTGAAACTGCCAAAAAAGTAGCATCAGCAATGAAAAATGTATATTCTGAAACTAATATTGGATTTGAAACTTATGTGTCGAAGATTAATGTTGAAGGAATACGGATATTGAATAGATGACCGATGACTGATGACCGATGACCGATGACTGATGACTTCAATTAGTAAAAAGGACTAAACAATAAAACAATATTTATGAACAAATTTAAATTTGAAAAACTCAAAATATGGCAAAAGGCAATGGATTTTGGTGAAGATATTGATGAAATTTCTGATAGTTTCCCAAAAAAAGAAATGTTCAATCTATCATCTCAAATAAGACGTGCGTCAGATTCTATTGCATTAAATATATCTGAAGGCTCAATTGGTCAATCAAATCCAGAACAAAGAAAATTTGTAGGCTATTCTATTCGCTCTTTAGCAGAAGTGGTTACTTGTTTATTTAAAGCAAAAAGGAGAAATTATATTTCAGAAGAAATTTTTGATTCGTTTTACAAAGAAGCTTTTCAATTAATGAATATGATGATAGCATTTCGTAACAATATAAACTAAAAATTTTCGGTCACTTGTCATCAGTCTTCCGTCAAGATATATGCAATACTACAGTCTAAATAAAAAAGCACCAAATACATCCTTTAAAGATGCTGTTATAAAAGGGTTAGCACCAGATAAAGGACTTTATTTTCCTAAAAATATTAGCGCTTTACCCAAAACGTTTTTTGAGAATATTAATGACTTATCTCATTCAGAAATTGCATTCGAAACCATTAAACAATTTGTAGAACCAGATATTCCTGAAGCTATTTTAAAAAAGATTGTTGAAGAAACTTTATCGTTTGATTTTCCTGTTGTGAAACTAAACGATAACATATCTACTTTAGAATTATTTCATGGACCAACTATGGCGTTTAAAGATGTTGGTGCACGATTTATGGCACGT
>JADFSQ010000355.1 GCA_022560715.1 Bacteroidota bacterium | reverse complement strand
ATTTAGCGATAGATGCAATAGATTTTAATATGAAAGATGATTTTAGGATTTCCTATACAAAAACTAAAAATTATTCCAATGAAATGGTTAGTTGTCCTTATTTTACAACCAATTTTATTCCACTTGATGGCATTATTCAAAGACAAAATAAAAAGGATTCATTTATAATTTATATATGTGTTGATGGTGAAGCTGAAATTTCAACTGATTCATTTTCAGAAAAAATAAAGAAAGGCGAGACTGTCCTGCTTCCTTCAGCAATAAAAACCTATCAAATTACTGCAAGAAATGCTAAACTTTTAGAAGTTTATGTGTAGTTTTGCAAACTAAATAAATTAGATTCCCTCCCGATAGTTATCGGGATTCATGGGAATGACAAATAAATAATGTAATTATTATGGGAAACGTAAGAAACCTAAAGAAAGATATCAATTATGTATTAGGTGATATTATCGAGGCGGTTTATGTATGGGAATATGCTAATACAGATAAAGAAACTAAAAATAGCGAGGCTATTATAGATGAAGCTATTGCAGTTTTTGATGATCTCATTGCTAAAGTTAATGATAGAAGTGTTGAAAATAAGAAAGCACACTTTAAGGCTATTAACAATGAACTTGAAGATAAAGGCAGAGTTTTAATAGAAAAAATCAACAAATTATAGTAAACAAAAAACTCGCTTTAAGCAAGTTTTTTGGTATTAATTATCTTCTTCTTTACGTTTTTTAATATGAGTATTTAATGCTTTTCCATATTTAGAATTCGCAATATCTTTTGGCAATGAATTATAAATAGTATCTAAATATTTAATATTGGCATCATAAATTTCTGCAAGTGTTACATAAGGAGCAACTTCACTGTCACTATTATTTAAGGCAAAATTAACTGTATATAAATACTTTCGTTTTATAAGGTTATCAGCATCAAAGTTTGCAACTTTAATTAAAGAATCATTTCCACTTTGTTGTGCTTCGAATCTACTTTTAATTAAATCTAATTGTTGATTGTTGAATTTTGAAATGATACCAGAATGCTCTTCATACAATTCTTGTTGTACAGAACCTTTAATTTTAGCATCATAGGCAAAACGTTTCAGTGTTGTATTAATTTCAGTAACTCCTTTATTTGCAAAAAATGATATTCTATGGATGTTAGAACTGTTTTTGTCTAGAGTTAAATATAATACTTCAGGTTCTTCTAAATCGCTATGTAATTCAAATGGGAACTCTCCAATTATCTCTAATGAATCTAAAGTAACTAAAACGGTATCCTTTAGTTTTTGAAGGTATAGCGTTCCTTTTTTTAATCCTTTTATATTACCTGTTACAATTAAATCTGGTTCTTTTTTCGTACATGAAAAAGTAAATATAATTACGAGTAGAAGAAATGTTTTTTTCATTTAATAAAATTTATGATGCCAAATATCATATAATTATGGGTTTTAAAAAAATTAAGAGAATACAATATTTACAATTAACTTACAGCAACCAACTCCATTAAAATGGTACATAAAATGGCAGCTACTGTTCCAATAGCATAACCTACAACAGCTAATAGCACACCGACAGTAGCCAATGACGGATGAAACGCCGAGGCAACAATTGGCGCAGAAGCTGCTCCTCCAACATTTGCCTGGCTACCAACCGCTAAAAAGAAATAAGGAGCTTTTATAAGTTTGGCAACACCAATTAATAAAGCTGCATGTATAGTCATCCAAACAACACCAATTACAATTAAACCAGCATTATCAAATATTAAAGTTAGATCCATCTTCATGCCTATAGTAGCTACAAGTATATAAATAAAAACACTACCAAATTTACTGGCTCCTGCACCTTCATAGTTTTTAGCTTTTGTGAATGATAATAGTATAGCGATGATTGTTGCAATACTTATCATCCAAAAGAATTTTGATCCTAAAAATGTAAATATATTTCTGGTTGTTGCAGATTCAATATTGGCGACTGTGCCTTCAAAGAAAGGTGCTAAAAAATTAGAACATAAATGAGCAAGGCTGACTGTGCCAAACGCAATTGCAGCAATTATCATTAAATCGGTTAAAGAAGGGTTTCTTTTTATTTTGTTGGTAAAAGCTGACATTTTTTCTTTCAATGCTTCGATTGAGGATGTATCTGCTCCTAACCATTTATTAATTCTATTTCGCTTTCCTATTCCAATTAATAAAATAGCCATCCAAATATTAGCAACAACAATATCCACAAATACCATAGCTCCATATTTTGATGGGTTATAGCTGTAAATTTCCAGCATTGCAGTTTGGTTAGCACCTCCACCAATCCAACTTCCTGCAAGCGTAGATAAGCCTCTCCATACAGCATCTGGTCCAGCACCTCCAACGGTTTCTGGTGATACCATTGAGATGAGAAGTATAGCAATTGGACCTCCAATTACGATTCCAATGGTTCCTGTAAAAAACATAATCAATGCTTTCCAACCCAAATTAAAAACAGCTTTTAAATCTATACTTAAGGTCATTAATACCAAAGCGGCTGGTAATAAATAACGACTTGATACATAATAAAGGCTTGTACTATGTTCAACAATATTTCCAGATTCGTCTGTAGTTTTCCATTCAGGGGCAATGAGTCCCACAGTTGTAAAAAGAGCAGGAATCATATATGCCATAAATAAACCCGGAACTATTTTGTAAAATTTAGGCCAAAACCCTGTTTTTATAGATTCAGTATAAAAAATAAGTCCTAAGGCAAGCATTAATAAACCAAATACA
>JADFSQ010000354.1 GCA_022560715.1 Bacteroidota bacterium | reverse complement strand
CGTATCTTTAGAAGAAGTTATTATCCCATTTGCAGTCTTGAGCCCAAGATAGACGATTTCTATCAAGAAATTTTTTAATTAATTAAGATAACTATTTAGTGCCTAAAGTTTAAAGTACTTAAAGTGCCTAAAGTGATGCTTTTGTGCTGAAGTTTAAGTTTAATCTTCCAAATTCTTTTTTTTAACTATTCATTTATCATTTTTATAGAACGCTGATGTAACTCTCTCTTTTCTTATTGTTCATAGACACTAATTGCACTAATTTTCACTAATTAATGTTTTGTTACTGTAAACTGCTACTGCAAACTGAATACTCTTCATTCACTTTTAACTTTAGTCACTTTAAGTACTGATTAGTTACCAGTTTTAAGCTATTAAATTATAAAAAAGTTCTTTATTTTAGCACCAACTTATTTACTTATGACGTACCTCCATAATATTGGACTTTATTTTTTGATGGTAAAAGACATGTTTCGCAAACCCACAAAATGGTCGGTAATGAAACATTTAATTTTAAAAGATATCGACGATTTAATTATCGATTCTCTCGGTATTGTTGCCTTTATTTCATTTTTTGTTGGTGGCGTAATTACTATACAAACAGCATTAAACATAACCAATCCATTAATTCCTAAATATTTGGTTGGGTTTGCCACCCGGCAATCCATTATTTTAGAGTTTGCTCCAACATTTATCTCCATTATCATGGCTGGAAAAGTAGGGTCTTTCATCACTTCCAGTATTGGCACTATGAGAGTTACCGAACAAATAGATGCATTGGAAGTTATGGGAATTAACTCATTAAATTATTTAGTTTTCCCTAAAGTTATTGCATTAATGTTGTATCCTTTTGCTATTTCTATTGCTATATTTTTAGGTATTCTTGGCGGAATGGCAGCTTGTGTATATGGTGGTTTTAGTACACTGGAAGATTTTATTATAGGAATACAATTGGATTTTATTCCGTTTCATATTGTATATTCTTTTATCAAGACTTTTGTTTTTGCTTTTGTCTTGGCTACCATTCCTTCGTTTTATGGATATTATATGAAAGGTGGTGCATTAGAGGTTGGTAAAGCAAGTACTACTTCATTTGTGTGGACGAGTGTAATGATAATCCTGTTAAACTATATATTAACTCAAATGTTATTAACTTCATGATAGTTGTTAAAGATCTATATAAATCATTTAACGATACGCTTATCATAAAAGGTATAAGTACCACGTTCGAAAAAGGAAAAACCAATCTTATTATTGGTGCAAGCGGTTCAGGAAAAACCGTTTTTTTAAAATGCTTATTAGGTTTATTTGCTTATGAAAAAGGTAGCATTTCTTACGATGGAAAAATTTATTCTAACCTAACCAAAAATCAAAAAAGCGATTTAAGAGCCGAAATAGGAATGGTATTTCAAGGTAGTGCTTTGTTTGATTCTATGACGATTGCCGAAAATGTAATGTTCCCTCTACGTATGTTTACCAATATGAATAAGAGCGAAATGGAAGATAGAGCAGACGTGGTTTTAAAACGAGTTAATCTTGCCGATGCGCATTATAAGATGCCAAGTGAAGCATCTGGAGGTATGCGAAAACGTGCTGCCATTGCAAGAGCAATTGTAAACAATCCAAAATATTTATTTTGTGATGAACCCAACTCCGGACTCGATCCAAAAACTGCTATTATAATCGACAATCTTATCCAGGAAATAACAGACGAATACAATATTACTACTGTAATTAACTCTCACGACATGAATTCGGTTATGGAAATTGGTGAGAAAATTATTTTTTTAATAGATGGTGTTAAAGCCTGGGAAGGCTCTAAAGAAACCATTTTTAAAACCAATAACGAAGCTGTTACCAACTTTGTGTATTCTTCTAATTTAATGAAAAAAGTACGACAAATGTATGTTGAAGAAAAACAGTGATACACTACTATTTTTTAGAAAATTTGTTTAATGTTTTGATATGGATTTTTTTAATTATCTATATCAGACGATAAGCGAAGTTATATTTATAAAATAATAAAAGCAATATCCTTATCTTATTAAATAAAGCTATTCAAATCAATAGCATTAACACCACCATGCGAATCATGAGCAACCACTACTCCATTTTTAATTACCAATAGTTGAGGAGATTCGTGCATTACTTGAAACATATAACCAACTTCGTTAGATACGTTTCTATAATTTACTAAATCTAAAAAGTATAAATCCAAATCATCTGCAGTTAATTCGTAAGCATCAACAAACTGGTTTAAAACCATTCGGCTCACACCACAACGTGTCGAGTGTTTAAAAATTACTTGTGTTTTAGTATTCGATTTCTCTTGAATATGTTTAAGTTGTTCAATGGCATTCAAGGCAATCCAAGGCAATATCTTTTTCTCTTTTGCTTCCTTGTTACCACCAAATAAAGCACTAAAAATTCCCATTAATTCTATTTTTTATTTTGCTATAATCTAAACTATTCTTTTGATATTCATTTTTGAACTAAGTCGGGATAAAATATTAAACTTACAACTGACTAAAAGTCATTATTTTACAAGTATTTTAGACATTTTGTCTGTTGTTTTGCATTGGTAAGGTAATTGAGCTCAATAGTATAAAATAGAAAAGAATAACTAATTTAAAAGATACCTGCCTACGCAGCCATAAATTATGAATTTTAATAATTATACCATAAAATCACAAGAAGCCATTCAGCAAGCACAACAACTTG
>JADFSQ010000353.1 GCA_022560715.1 Bacteroidota bacterium | reverse complement strand
TTGTTAAAGGTTGGACAAGAATTCAATAACCAAACATATATTGATAGTGCTCTTAAAGAAATTGATAATTTCTATCCATACCTTTTACAAAATGGTTTTGCAGAAGCCTTTTGGATAAAAAAGACTGGAGAAAATAATTATGTTGAAATTAAAAGAAACAGTTATCCGCAAATCACCTACGGTTTACGACCTATGGTTTGGGCTGCATCAGAAGCATATCGCTATTCAAATAAAGAAAAATACTTAAAGCTTGCTATAGAATTAGAATCATGGCTGTCTGGAAACAATGACACAAATACTGTAATGTATAATGCTAAAACAGGAGTGAGTTTTGATGGTATAATAGCTTCAAATAAAACAAATAAAAATTCAGGTGCAGAATCTACCATAGAAAGTATATTGATTATGTTAGAAATAAAAAAATTAAAAACGAATGAGTAAAATAGATTTATGTAATCCTGTTATGAGGTATAAGTATAACCCTATTTTAACATCTCAAGATGTTAACAAAGTGTGGACCGATCCAAAATTACAAGTAATAACAGTTCATAATGCAGGAATTACAACATATAATAATGAAGTTATCATGTTATTTCGATCACATTTACGAAACGGAATTTCGGTATTAGGAATAGCAAGAAGTAAAAATGGATTGGAGGATTGGATAGTTGATGAAAAACCCGCAATAATTGCCTGCAACGAAAATGATGATTTTGCAGAAGGGACAGATATTGATGAATTAATTGAAAATGAACAAGGCGGAGTAGAAGACCCAAGAATTAGTAAAATTGGAGATATTTATTATATAACCTATAGTGCTTATCATGCTTCAATTGCACATCGAGTAAGAGTATCTTTAGCTACAACCAAAGATTTTAAATCCTTTAAGCGTTATGGACCTCTTTTAAAAACCGATATGAGAAATGTGGTTTTATTTCCTGAAAAAATAAATGATAAATATTATGGTTTATTTAGACCAAATGGAAGTACACAGGCACATACTAATGGAATTTATAAGCAAATAAAAATTGGTATTACGGACGATATAGAAAAAGGAAATTGGAATATCAATGAGAAGCCAATCTTTCTGCAAAATGATGGGCCGAGTAGCTTTTCAGATAAAATTGGTCCAGGTGCAACTCCTATAAAAACCAAACATGGTTGGATAAATATTTTTCATGGCGTAAGAGGCACAATGGATGGACATCCCTATGTTTTAGGCGTTGCCTTACATAATTTGCAGTCGCCAGAAAAGATAAAGGTATCTAATATTCCAATACTGTTTCCATCAAAAGCAGATTGTAAGATAGCTGATGATAGTTATGTACATGTACCAAATGTCGTTTTTTGTTGTGGTGCAATTAGAAAAGACAATGGAGACATTTATATCTATTATGGAGGAAATGATACAGTTATGAATGTAGCAATTACACACGAAGATATTTTAGCTGAGTTATGTGAAAAATATCCTCAAGACCCAGAATCGGGAAGACCATTATATCCATTTAATTGAAGAAATAATTTTATAGAATAGCTTAAAACATATAAGATCATGGGAGAAGTAATACTTTCAAATATTAGAAAAACTTATAAAGGAGGAGCAGAAGTAGTGAAAGGAATAAATTTCACTGTAAAAGACAAAGAATTTGTGGTAATAGTAGGTCCTTCAGGTTGTGGAAAGTCCACAGTTTTAAGAATGATTGCCGGACTAGAAGAGATTACTGAAGGAGAACTTTTTATTGGTAATACCAAAGTAAATGATGTTTCTGCAAGCGAGCGTGGAATTGCTATGGTTTTTCAGAACTACGCCTTATATCCTCATATGAATTCTTATGAAAACATGGCGTTTGGATTAAAAATTAAGAAAGTAGCAAAAGAAGAAATAAAGGAAAGAGTAATGGCTGCAGCTAAAATTTTAAACGTAGAGCAGCTATTAGACAGAAAACCCGGTAAAATGTCAGGAGGAGAACGTCAAAGAATAGCTATTGGAAGAGCCATAGTAAGACGGCCTGAAGTGTTTTTATTTGATGAACCTTTAAGTAATTTAGATGCAAAATTACGTGGTAAGATGAGAATTGAATTGGCCAAATTACATAAGAAACTCGATACAACTATGATTTATGTAACGCATGACCAAGTAGAAGCAATGACATTAGGAGAACGTATAATTGTAATGAAAGATGGCGAAATTATGCAGATTGCGGCTCCAATAGATTTGTTTAATGATCCTAAAAATAAATTTGTAGCCGAATTTATTGGCTCTCCTCAAATGAACTTTATTGATGGAAAAATAGAAGTTCAAGGAGATAAAATTATTTTTAAAGATAAAAACGAAAATAAAAATAGCAACGAGAGATAAGCGCGGTGATATATCCGATATATTTTATAAAACTAACATTAATCATGTGGCAGTGATAAATTCAAATAAAGGAGTTTTTCGGGGAGATCACTACCACAAAAAAACCACCCAAGCTATGTACATGTCCAGAGGTAGCTTGAAGTATTATTATAAAGAATATGATAAATCAAAAAAGAAACCAGGTCTGGTCTTTGAACATATTTTCAATTCCATAAAATCAGGACGAGTCGATGTGGAGGATAAGGAAAATAGAATCCATATAATATAGAGAGATTTACAATTCTGCTCTGTCAGCAATAAAATAAGACTCGTTGTCAATGAGGTTTTCGGTTGCAACACGCGCAAGAAGCATTGAGGCATTACGACGAAGCCCTCAAACACGCATCCGAATCCCTTGGCAGGCCAAGG
>JADFSQ010000352.1 GCA_022560715.1 Bacteroidota bacterium | reverse complement strand
AACCCAACAAAAGGAGAGGTTACCATTTCTCTTAATAGTCCAGCTTCTTATTCTTTAGTAAGTATGTTAGGGCAAGAAATACAAAAAGGTACTTTTATTTTTGGAGACAACACCTTAGATGTTTCACAGTTGTCTAAAGGCTTATACTTTTTAAATATAAAATCTAGCCAAGGTACTGCCACTAAAAAAATTATTAAGCAATAATTATTTACTAACCAACTCATAGAAAAGGTATCAACTTGGTGCCTTTTATATTTAATACTTACGTTAATATTTAATTTGAATTCTTCCCTTTCAACCGCTCCATCTCTAAACTAATCTTCTTCTGTACAATCTTACCATAACTATCTTGAGTTATCTTCATACTAGAATGACCTAAAAGCTTACTCACAATCTCCATAGTACATCATTATACAACAACACAGTACTAGCAAAAGTCTTTCTTGCAATATGATGTGTTAGATTGAAATCTATACATACAAGGTTGAGTTTTTTATAACTAATTAAGGAATGAAATAATAGCGGACACTAGAATTAATTTATATAATCTCCTGTTGTAATAACTATAAAATTAACTATAAGTTAGTGAATATAACAGCTTTTACTATTCCAGAATATCACCTTGTTAATCGATATATAGTTATATTAATCAAAGATACTTACTAAATCACCACACTTTATTGTTCCGCCTTTTAACACTTCTGCATATACCCCAACGTTTGCTTCATTATATCGTGCAATAGTTCTTAATATTTTAGTATCCTTTGGCAAATCACCTTGCGGAAGCGTTGTCATTACACACCTTGGACAATGATCGGTTATTTTTAATTTTACTTCACCACCAATAGTTAACGTTTTTCCAATCCATTCATTTTCTACAAACCCTGTTTGTTCTGTATTAATTATGATGTTGGGTCTGAAACGACGTGCTTCAAAACGTCCGTCTGGATATAAACTACGTAATTCATCCAACGTTGATGTTGTCAACAAATGAACAATAGCAAGGTCATAAAATGTTCCTTTTGGCATATCTTCATCTGTTACTATATCTCTGTTATCAAGTTCATCGATATCTGGCCAATACTCCTCTAACTGTGGTTCATCCGGAACTTTTGAGATAAACCTAACCTCTTTACCTAGTGCATCCGATAGAATAGAGTTAAGGTTTGAATCGTTACTTTTGACAGTGGTTCCATCTGGTAATGTAATACGAATATTATTAGTATTTGTAATGTCTTCATAACGTGAACTAAACGAAAACATGTTCGGCCATCTTCTTGGATTTTTTGCACTCACTATTTTTCCGGTTTCTATATCTACCAGTGCAGATGCGCGATCACCATGTATACCCTTTGCGGTAATCTTTGTAGAGCGTAGTTCTTCTCCCGTCATGGATTTAACAGGGTAACGCCATAAGGATACAATAGTACTCATTTGTTTTCTTTTCTACTGTCAATATCGACATCATTGATAAATATACAATATAATATACTGATAATGAAGAAAAAGCGTAAATATGTATAGCTATTAGTAACTGTTTAATGCCTGTTAATATTTACAGATGATATGATACAAAGGAAATAAAGATATCAGTATTATTTGAGCTTATTGACCAATAACATACCCCACCCTAAATCCCAATAAAAAGTTGGCAACTTGACGTCATGTTGTCAAGTTATTTTTCATTAGATTTGTGTATATATAATAGAGATAAACACACCTTTGGTGTATATACCCTGCCTATTTAAGGAATATATACACTCTGGTGTTTATATTCACTTGTTGTAATTAATAGTGAAAAAGCACTCTATAAAAAATTTATCTGACAAAAATCAAAATTTAAAAACCAATCTCTACGCCGACTTTTAGCCTGTAACGGAAAACAAACCCATCGGATTTTATCACTCAAACTCTCAATTAAAAACTCAACGGATTTTTAAAAAATTGCGGATTAAAACGCTGACCGAACCACTCCTACGTCGTCTAAAATACAGCATCGAAAAACTACTAATTACAACAATGCCTATAATCCATTGCTGCGGATTTTCCTATCGGAAAATCCTCTCACTTTTGCTATCTTTGTTTTACGGCGGAAAGAATCCTGCGGATTTTTCCGCAACGGAATCATAGCCTTAACGTTGGCATTCATTGAAAAAAAACAAATATTATGGTGAATTTTATGATTATCGGATTTATTATTTTAACCATTTGTTTATGGTTTTGGGCAATTATTGACATCAAAAAGTCGAGGATTAAAAACCCAACTATGAAAATTGTTTGGCTTTTTATAATTTTATTTTTTCCTGTTGTAGGCTCAATATTTTATTTTCAAGTGAGAAAAAAGTTGATTATTTAAAGAACCTATAAAATTTCAACCGAATTTTAATAAAGCATAATAAAATTAAGTGGATTTACTTACTCAAAATCTAAACTGAATATTCAGTAGATATCGAGCCAGTTTACGAAACTAGAAACTAACGTGAATTAGAATCGGATTGAAAAACTGAAACGGAAATCACTCAATCGAAATAAAAAACAACGCAATGCCAACACCGTGTATAGTTCATTGCTTCTGAATTTCCTATCGGAAATTCCTCGCACTTTTACTATCTTAGTTGCTTAATCTGAAAATCCTCACGGATTTTCACGCAACGAAACCATACACCAAACGTCAGACTGTGCATTAACTTTAATTTTTTTTAAAGCAGTTTTCAATCCTGCAATTGTTAATATCGAGCAATAACTAATGCTTTGATTTACAGGGTTA
>JADFSQ010000351.1 GCA_022560715.1 Bacteroidota bacterium | reverse complement strand
AACAGCATGTGACCGATTTAATAAAATAATATAGACACATGAAACACCTTAAAAATAATTCTACAGATACATCCAAAAAAAAGAAACCAAAAGTTACCATGCTCCAAGCTTTTAAAACCATTATTTGGCCACGACGTAAATTGGTATTTATTGGGTTAATATTAATTGTATTTAGTCGTTTATCGAGTTTGGTATTGCCGTGGAAAATGAAGGAGCTTATAGATGAGATAATTCCTAACTCAAATTATGAACAACTCTATAATTTATTATTTATAGTTGGTATTGCTATAACGATTCAGTCTATAACCTCCTTTTTATTAACTCGTATTTTAAGTGTACAGGCACAATTTTTAATTTCGGAATTAAGAGCTCAAGTACAAAGAAAGGTGTTGTCATTACCTATTAGTTTTTTCGATAATACAAAATCGGGAGCATTAGTATCCCGGATTATGACAGATGTAGAAGGTGTACGTAACCTAATTGGCACAGGTTTGGTACAAATGGTAGGAGGAACATTAACCGCAATTTTATCATTAGTAATGCTAATTAGTATCAGTCCGTCTATGACTTTATTTGTATTAGCACCAGTAGCTGTTTTTGGGTTTATAGCTCTAAAAGCTTTTGGGTATATTAGACCAATTTTTAGAGCACGTGGAGTTATTAATGCTGAAGTTACAGGAAGACTTATCGAAACTTTAGCTGGTGTACGTGTTATTAAAGCGTTTAATGCCGAAGCTCAAGAAAACAAAGTCTTTGAAAAAGGAGTCGATAAATTATTTCAAAATGTAAAAAAGAGCTTAACTGCAACAGCCTTAATGACGAGTTCTTCGGGGTTTCTTTTAGGAATGGCTACTACAGGTATTATGGGAATAGGAGGATATCAAATAATGAATGGAGACCTTTCAATGGGTGATTTTATTTCGTTTACATTATTTCTTGGCTTTATGATTGCTCCAATAATACAAATGGGAAATATAGGTAGCCAACTTACCGAAGCTCTCGCAGGTTTAGACCGAACGGAAGAATTAATGAATTTAACTGCTGAAGAAGATGACGAACAACGAACGATTCAATTAGATACCTTGAAAGGCGACCTCGTTTTTGAAGACGTATCGTTTTCTTATGACGAAGGCGCAGAAGTGCTTCACAATATAAATTTTAAAGCTCCTTCTGGTACTGTTATAGCATTGGTAGGGAGTTCCGGCTCTGGTAAATCGACCATTGCTGGTTTATCGGCAACATTTTTGAATCCAAAATCGGGCAAAATAACCATTGACGGACATGATTTAACTAAAGTAAATTTAAGTAGTTACAGACAATATTTAGGAGTTGTGCTTCAAGATGAGTTTCTGTTTGAAGGCACTATAAAAGAAAACATCATGTTTCCCAGACCAAATGCGACCGAAGAGCAATTACTAAAAGCAGTTGATGCTGCTTATGTAAATGAATTTACCGACCGTTTTGAAGATGGACTTGACACATTAATTGGTGAAAGAGGCGTAAAACTTTCTGGTGGACAACGACAACGTATTGCCATTGCAAGAGCAATTCTTGTTGACCCGAAAATTATTATTTTAGATGAAGCAACGTCAAATCTCGATACCGAAAGCGAAGGGCTAATACAAAAAAGTCTTGCTGAATTAGTAAAAGACAGAACAACTATTATTATTGCTCACAGATTAAGTACCATTAAAAGAGCAGACCAAATTTTAGTGATTGAAGCAGGACGTATTGCTGAACGTGGTAATCACGATGAGTTAATTGCTGCAAAAGGCAGATATTATGAATTATATACGTATCAATCAAAAATTTAAGAAGAATCATAAAAATTCAGAAGAAAAGGATATACATTTAACTATAATGGTTCTAAAACAGACTAATTCAGAATTAAAAATGCAATAATAATACGTATGTTTGCAAAATTGAAAATTAATAGCTAATATTAGAGTTTTAAGAATTCTAATTGATAGAATGTAGAAGTAATTATATATGGGAAGACCAGCAACAAAACCAAAAGAATTAAAAGATGGATTTTATATAGAAGTCCGTAATAAAGGTGCTCGTTCAGGAATTAAAATCCGAAGAGACAATAAGCAACAAATGTTATTTGCAATTGAAGAATACAAAAAAAACAAAGAAGTTATTGTTCTCGGCGAATTCAAAAATGGAAAACCATTGAAAAAAAAAAGTAAGTAAAACTAAATATACTTTCCTTATAATCCTGTAAACCCTAAAAAATCTACACTAAATTATAATTTATCCTAGTTTTTTTGAGAGGAAAATTTGCCTTGTTTTTTTAATGATATCATGTTATTAAAATGATTTGGGTTTGTTGTTGTTAGGTATTTCGTAAAGGCATTCTAAAATTATTGCATACATTTATAGTATAAGAACTTAATATGGTTGAATTAATTATAAAGAAACGGAATGGATTTGAACTCACTAAAGAAGAACTTTCTTCTATTATTGATGGCTTTGTTTCTGGAGAAATTCCTGATTACCAAGTTTCAGCATTTTTAATGGCAGTATATTATGAAGGTATGACAAGCGATGAAACTGCAAATCTTACCGATATTATGATGCGTTCAGGTGAACTCATCGATCTTTCAGAAATAGAAGGAGTTAAAGTTGATAAACACAGTACTGGAGGCGTTGGTGATAAAACCACTTTAATATTGGCACCTTTGGTTGCTGCTGCGGGAGTTCCTGTGGCTAAAATGTCTGGACGCGGACTTGGGCATACTGGAGGAACTTTAGATAAAATGGAAGCTATA
>JADFSQ010000350.1 GCA_022560715.1 Bacteroidota bacterium | reverse complement strand
CAATACTTGAAGCTCGTTTATGTGGTTTGCCGGTTCTTACAACAAAATATGGAAGCATCAAATATTATTTGGGTGATGATCTTGGTTGCATTTTTTATTCATCTCCTGAAAATTTTGAAAAAAAGGTTGATGAAATAAAAAGTCAAAATAAAAGCTATACTAACACTAAGGTTCAAGAATTGAAAGAGCACTTTTTAAATATTTTCAACTCAGAAATAATGAATTAGTTTTAAGTGTTTCTTAAGCTAATAATCTTCCTCTGAAAGGAATATCTAAAATATCCCAAAATTATTTAGTTAATAGCTAAAATGGCATACACAGACAAACGGAGGTACAAGCAGGTCAATATTTTCGTAAAGATAATAGTTAAATTTGGTAAAATTTTAGCAAATGATTTTCCACATTATGCTGTCAGAAGATGGGGACTTAAAATTTGCGGCTTTAATATTGGCAACAAAGTATATATTGGTCAGGACCTAATTATTACCAGTTATATTTCCAAAAAATCTTGTAAACTATTAATTGAAGATAGTGTATCTATGGTCCTAGGATTAAGTTGCTTCTATCATCTGATGCGAATTAGTTAAAATTAATGAACACTAGAGAACTCATTAGAGGAACAATTATTCTTGAGAAAGACTGCTGGCTAGATGTTGGGTCCATAATTATGCCTAATGTAAAAATTGGCGAGAGAGCTATTGTAGGGGCTGGCGCTGTTGTTACTAAAGACGTTCCACATGACACTGTTGTTGCAGGTGTACCTGCAAGAGTTATCAGGAAATTATAAAAGCAGGCAAATGGATTTTACAATAAACACTTACCGCTCTTTATTAGAATCACTTCAGTCAAGCAGTTATACCTTCCTTCCATTTAAAGAGTATATTCAATCCCGCCACGGCGGGCAGGCATACAATCATTCATTCATTCAGTATTCAGAATACAGAAGTCAGGAGTAGAAGATAAAAGTACATTGTAGAAAGTTATTATTCACAAGAAAACAATTTAGTAAAAAATCAAATCTATCTCATTTTATGCGCTTCAGGAATTTCAGGTCATCTTTATCTTTAAATCTGCTAACTGCTTTTTTATTTTTTATAAGTTCGTTAAGTCCGATATAGTAGATTTTGATTTTTTTCTTTTTCAAACTCAATCTTAGCATCAATATCTAAGTTTAACACTTTTACCAGGTTTATGATTGCAGATTTTAAATTGTTTTCGGCAGTAATTATTTCCGCTTGGTCTGTGGTATGTTGCCCTTGCATATCTGTAAAATCAGCGGGATTGCCTACCCCGGTATCGTAATTAGATTCTAGCCTTTTGAGTTGAGATTTAGTGCTTATAAGTCTTGCTTTAGTAAGTTTAAGTAAATCTTTAGTATTTAATATTTGTATATATAACAGTGTCACATTCAATACTAAATTTTGTTTAACTTCTTCAATTTCCATTTCTGAAGCCTGCATATTAAATCTACTTTGTTTAATTTCATTCTTTATTCTAAAGCCATTAAAAATGGATACATCAAGGTTTAATCCAGCGTTAGAAAAAGTAAGCCCTTGATTTATAAAATTATTAGTAAACGGATCAATACTACGACCACTTGTTTTACCAATGCTGTAATTACCATTTAATGTAGGTAAAAGCGCATTTTTACTTTGTTTAAAGTATACATTGGCAGTTTTGGTTTGCAAACGTGCAGATTTCAAATCTAAATTATTATTTAAGGCAATAGCAATGCATTCTTGTAGATTATAGGTAGTGTTAGAGTTTTGACCAATTCCATTTAAGAATTGAAATAAAAATAAAGTGATAATTATATAATGTTTCATGTTTTTTAAAATAATTACTGATTGATTATAACTGTTCGTTGATTGATTGATTTATTCTGTTCTCAAACTTTTTGTCGGGTTAGACAAGGCTGCTTTTATGGATTGGAAACTAACTGTAACTAATGTTATTAGTAATGCTCCGGAACCAGCGGCAAAGAATATCCACAATGAGATGTCTGTTCTATACGCAAACTTCTGAATCCATTGACTCATGATATAATACGCGATAGGCATTGCGATTACTAAAGCAATAATTACGAGTTGTACGAAATCTTTAGACAATAGCATCCATAAATCGCTAACTGATGCGCCTAACACTTTTCGCACCCCAATTTCTTTTCTACGCTGCTCTACGACAAAGGATGCTAATCCAAATAGGCCCAAACAGCTTATAAGAATTGCTAATAATGTAAATACACGAGCTAGGCTGGCTACACGCTCTTCAGATGCAAATTTTTTCGCATATTCTTCATCAATAAACTGGTATCTAAATGGCAGGTTCGGGAAGTGCTTTTTAAAAGTGCTTTCAATCAAATTCAAATTGGCTTCAATACTTTTTGCAGGGTTAAGTCTCAAGTTATAATAACTGGCTCTTCCTTCACTATCAAAAGCATATACCCCTTGCTTTACTGGCGAATAAGGCGATTGTGCTATCATATCCTCAACGACCCCAATGATAAGCATAGGAGGAGCTGGATTGCTTTCGTTTTTATATCTTAAAAATTTGCCCACAGGATCGGTGATTCCCATATAGGCAACAGCAGTCCTATTTATTAAAACAGCATTAGAATCTGTTGCGAATTCTCTTGAAAAATCACGACCTTCTATAATTTTCATTCCTAATGATTTCACATATTCATAGGACACCTCGGTCCAGGCAAAATCTTCTTGAAATCCTTCTGGTTTACCTTCCCAAGTAAATCCACTACGAGTGGACGTAATTCGAGTTGT
>JADFSQ010000349.1 GCA_022560715.1 Bacteroidota bacterium | reverse complement strand
TTTAAAATGCTTCTAACGATCCAAAGTGTCAATAAAATACCAAATACCACTAGTCCTTTTTCAACAATACCTTCAAAATGTTGAAAATCGAAAAACACTTGAGGCACAAACTCTAAAGCAAAAAGTAATGGTATAATGTGTGCTATATTTCGAGGTACTTTATTGGCAACCAACAAATCATCAAAATTTGTTTTCGATTTACTGGATAGCCTTGTAAAAACTGTCAATAAAATTTTTCGTGCAACAAATCCGATTATAAACATTACTATGATTAATACAATCAGTAATACAAACATATTAAGGTATTCAGACAACGATTCTGTCAGTCCAACCGAAACTAAATAATCGTATAAAAGGTGTTTTAAATTCGACATGATTAACTGTGTTTTAAATATTTTCTATCGATATAAAAAGTACCAAAAGGGATTATGGAAGCTAATAAAATAACTCCAAAATTTTTAGTATTCCATTTAAACTCACTTCTCAATAGTATGGCTAAAGTTAAATATGAGATAAATAAGAGTCCATGTGGCATACCAAGCATTTTTACGTATTGCGGATCGTCCATAAGGTATTTAACAGGAACAGCAACAAAGAGTAAAAGCAGGTATGAAACGCCTTCGAGGAAAGCAATAATTCTAAATGTATTAAGCATTGAAAACAAAGATTAAATTAATATGTTGCAAAAATAACATACCTAAATAATATGTATTAGTTTTTTTATAACTTTTTTAAATAAATTTTTAATAACCACAACAATATTATAAATTGCAAGATTAAATTTTACATTATAACCATTGAAATTCACAGTTAAAGAACCTACCATTTTAAAGACTCTGTACGACTATCAGAAAGCTGATTTAAAAAAGATTTTTGATTGTTTTCACGAAAAACCATCTCACTACAACCTATTATATCAGTTACCAACAGGAGGAGGGAAGACTGTGATTTTTTCAGAAATTGTAAGGCGTTACATCACTGAAACCAAAAAAAAAGTTGTGGTTCTTACCCATAGAATTGAATTAAGTAAACAAACTTCCAAAATGTTAACCGAGTTTAACGTGGTTAATAAGGTAATAAACAGCGAAGTGAAGGAGCTTGATGATCAAGACCAATACATGTGTTTTGTCGCAATGGTGGAAACGCTTAATAACAGAATTGAAGAAGACAAGTTAGATATTAAAAATATAGGCTTGGTAATTGTAGATGAGGCGCATTACAATTCGTTTCGGAAACTCTTTAAGTATTTCGAAAACTCTTTTATTCTTGGAGTAACCGCAACGCCTTTGAGTTCTAATATAAAGCTTCCTATGAAGGATAATTATGAAGAACTGATAGTAGGTGAAACGATTCCTTCTTTAATTAAAAAGAAGTTTCTGTCTAAAGCAAATATTTACTGCTATGACGTTGGTTTAAAATCTCTTAAGATTGGAATAAGTGGCGATTATACTGTAAAATCTTCGGAAGAATTATTTACAAATACAGTAATGCAAGGTAAACTATTAACTGCTTATCAGGAATTATCGTTAGGCAAGAAGACCCTTATTTTTAATAACGGAATAAATACGTCTAAATACGTGCATACGTTGTTTACAAATGCTGGATATACTATAAAACATCTTGATAATACCTTGAACAAAACTGAAAGAAGTGAAGTTTTAGAATGGTTTAAGGAAACTCCGGATGCTATTTTAACTTCGGTAAGTATTCTTACCACAGGTTTTGACGAGCCTACTGTAGATACTATTATTCTTAACAGAGCGACAAAATCTTTGACATTATATTTTCAAATGATTGGCAGAGGTTCCAGAATTTTACCAGATAAAACCGAATTTACTGTTATTGATCTTGGAAATAACGTGGCAAGATTTGGTATGTGGAGTGACCCTGTGGATTGGGATAAAGCCTTTAAATACCCTAATTATTATTACGACAATTTAGTAAACGATGAAGATATTGAGCGTAATTTTGTTTATAAGATGCCTGATACGCTATCGCATTTATTTTCAAAATCTGAAACTACAGATTTCGATATTAAAAAGGTATATAAAGAAGTGGTTTCACAAGGCCATAAATCTAAAAAAACGCTTGAACTCTCTGTAGAGCAGCATGCACAGATGTGTGTTGAGAATGCCGAAGATATTTTTGACGCGCGACTTCTATCCAAAGAATTAAAAGATGAGATCTCGTATCGTGTGCGTTTGTATTCGTATTGTATTATGAACAATACCGATAATTACAAGGAATGGCTAGAGGAAGATTATATGCGTAAACTACGGAGTAGAATAAGCCAGTTATCTGCTGCTGTACATTAATGTTTAATTATTAGTTGTAATGGAAGAGCATTTTTTTCAATGTCCATATTGTTGGGAAACCATTTCGATGTTATTTGATTCCTCGATAGATAAACAGGATTATATTGAAGACTGCGAGGTTTGTTGCAATCCAATTAAGATACATGCTGTGTTTGCTAATTATAAATTAATTTCTATTGTGACGAACATAGAGCAGTAGTAATTTATAAGTCATTAAACAATCTATTTGACATAATATAAATTATAGTACAAATGTATTGTATTTGGTTTTATAGCTGTTTATCCATTTGATAGCTATAATGTAGTATTATGTAAAATATCCCAGTAAGTTCTGTTTTCATAAGAAACCTTATTACTTGGGTCATTAAGCATTCGTGTTTTAGCTTTTCGTTTAATTTTAATATTCTGTACAATTGTTCAACATTTTTTAAATACGTGATTCTCAACGATTGGCATTTGAAA
>JADFSQ010000348.1 GCA_022560715.1 Bacteroidota bacterium | reverse complement strand
AGATTTAATGGATGGAATAGAATAATTTATTTGCGCATCAACTACTGTTCTTGAAGGCATTAAAGCATTTGCAATACTAGCTTCCCATAAATATTCATCACTCCATCGTAAATTAACACCAAAACCAAAGTTTTCGAATAGTTTACGATTTCCGAAAGAAACTTTTACTTTATGTTCAGGAGTGTTAAACCCTGCTTTAAAATCTGGGTCTGATGCTTGATCAAAATCAAATTGAGCGTTAGTATAATTTATGCTGAATCTATAATCTTTAGCTATTTTGGTTGATAAACTAATAACCCCACCATAAGAATTTACATCGGCTAAAGAGTTAGTGTAAGTTAAGAAAGCTTTAAAATTTCCCGTAACTAAATCAATAACTCCAGAAATATCTGAAGTGGATCCAGAATTAGGAGTGATTACCACTTTTTGAGCAATAAAACCATCATAAGAATTATAATAGGCATTAAAATCTACAGTAAAAATTCCTATTTTACCTCTATATCCTAAATCAAAAGCAGTAACTTTTTCTTGTTCAACTAAAGGAATTTGTACAGGTACTAAAAGTGACGAATCTCCAGCTGCTGCAAAAGCTGCAACAGAGGCTGCTGAATAAGAATCGAAATAAACATCTCTACCTGTTAGATCTGTTCCTGGTAATCTTCTGTCTAAGTTATCAGGTGCTGACCCTACTAAAATAGCTCTACCTACATCAAAACCAATAAATAAGGATTGAGTGTCTGGGTTTCTAAATCCTGTTTGGTAAGAAGCTCTAAAGTTATGTAGTTTGTTTTCTCCAGCTGAATAATTTACCGATAATCTTGGAGAATAACTTGCATCAAAAAATTCATTCTTATCATAACGCACTGAAGCTGAAATTTTTAATCTATCATCAGAAAACTTTTTAATTGCTTGAATATAAGCTCCATATTCGTTATATTCTATAGGACCATCATAATCGGTAAATATTGTTCCTCCAGAGTCTAAAGAATATTGTCTGAAAGACCCACCTACTTGTAAATCTACAGCATCATTTAACATTCTTTTAAAGTTATAATTACCTTCGCCAATATACATTTTTGTATTATCAAGAAATTTAGAACCAGTAGTAATATCAGGGTCTGTGATTACTTGATTAAAAAGTGCTATAAATTCTGGTGTTCCAGGTTGAGGAGTAACTGTTGCATCTGCAAAAGCTCTAGCTCCAGCATGAGCTTGTTCATCGGTTGCCCCACCAAAAATACCAGTTAGATATGCACCCGCATATGTACCAAACCAAGTTGAAGCACCAATTTTATTCATATTAATACCAGTAAAACGCATGTCGTAAGAATCGCCAGCATTTTCAGCTGTAGCATATCCTCTAATAAAGAAATCAGCTCCACGAATTTCTAATTTGTGTTGTTGCAAAGCGAAATTCTTCAGAGTATATCTATTGGCACCTTGGTAAATCGTATTTCCAAAGCCGTATTTAGTTTTCCATTCTACTTCTATGTCATTCCCAAAAGGCTTATATATTAAAGTAACGTCCAATTTCCCGTTACTTGCTTTATAATCGGTTAAGTCTTGTTCTCTATACCCTGTTCTGCCTACATCTACAGCAGGAACAAAAGCACTTGCCCCAAGTGGGATTAAACCAACAGATTCTAAAAATTGTGCAACTTGATTAAGATCAGATCCACCTGCACCCAAAGTTACTTCATCCCCATATATATTTAATGCATCATGAGTAAGGCTAGACCCAAAAGGAAGGATTGCATCAGCTGTTCCAGGTGCACCTTGCACATATTCGTTAGTGTCATTTACAAACCAATCCGTACCGTTTAAAAAAGAAAATGAAGCTTTTGCTGCAAATTTATCTGAAAATGCATGCGCAGCTCTTATCCCAAAATCGTAAAACTGGTTGTCTCCAGCCAAATCTTGTACTGTAAGTCCTGTTTTATAATATACACTTATACCTTGATGGTCGAAAGGGCTTTTGCTAGTCATAAATAAGATACCATTAAAAGCATTTGCACCATATAATGCTGAAGATGCTCCAGGTAATAATTCTATGCTGCTTATATCCAATTCGTTTAGTCCTAAAAAATTCCCTATTACAAAATTTAGTAATGGCGATGCATTATCCATACCATCTACTAATTGAACAAATCTTGTATTTGCAAATGTAGCAAACCCTCGTGTGTTTATAGAGTTAAAGGTTAAACTTCCTTGGTTAACATCTACTCCTTTTAAGTTTTCTAAACTGGTATAAAAATCTGGAGATGCGGCAAATTTAATATCATTGGCATCAAACCTTTCAATAGTAACAGGAGATTCTCTAACACTTTCAGGTGTTCTGGAAGCAGAAATCACTATTTCATCAAGCTCATTACCTTCGTTTAAAACAAAGTCTAATGTTTGAGGGTTTGTGGTTACTTCTTTAGTTACTGTTTCAAAACCTATACTACTTACTTGAATTGAAAATGGAGGATCTTGTTCCACAGTAAGTTTATAATTTCCATCGAAATCTGTAACGACTCCTGTTGTAGTTCCTATAACAATAACGTTTGCACCTGGAAGAGGCTGTCCACTATCGTCTAAAACAGTACCGTTTACTGAAGTTTGCGCATAAGAAAATGCACAGAAAAGCAATAAAAAAAGTTTAGTAATTGTTTTCATATTGTGATTTTTTTTTAAAATAGCAATATACACTTTTTTGATAAAAGTTTATTAAAAAAAAACCTTGTGAAGTTAAAATAAAGACTATATAGAACTATTCTACGGTAACAGATTTAGCAAGATTA
>JADFSQ010000347.1 GCA_022560715.1 Bacteroidota bacterium | reverse complement strand
TGTTTTCTCCAATTTGTAATTTCAAATCGTTGTTTTCTACTTCATCATCAAAGAGTAATTTTATTTCTCCTAGGAGAGGTTCGTTTTGATTATATTGATAATCTGTGAGGCTAATATTGATTTCTGGATCTGATTGTGCTTCTACATTTCCAACAAGAATAATGAATAATGATAATAATATTAGAAACAATTTTGGATTGAGAATCTTGGACATTCGGGCACCTCTTTATTAATACCATCTTATTGTTTATATATAAAATTTGCTATAATGATTCTAAATGACTATTAAATCATTGAAATGTTTAGAATAAAGTTTGACAGTAAGCTATATAAATAGAATTTAATGATTTTAGAAAATGTTTGCTACCGAAGAGATATTATGGCGGTCTTAAATATGGTACGTCAAAATGTATTTGGAGAGCTAATTCACTTTAGGTGTGGTTATCAACACGATTTACGATTTGTGAAATTAAATGATGGAAAAACTCCCTACGGAAAAGGTGTAGAATTTGGTGATAAGGGAATTTCAGAATCTGTTTGGAGAACACAACACTCACTTTTACGAAACGCTGATGTTTATCCAACACATGGTGTAGGACCTATTGCTACCATGTGTAATATTAATCGTGGTAACCGTTTTATGTCGATTACATCAATGGCTTCTAAAGGGATAGGAATCCATAACTATATTGTTAAAAACGGTGGTAAAAATCATCCTAATGCAAAACTGAAATTTAAACAAGGTGATGTTATAACCTCTATGATTGAAACATCTAATGGTGAAACCATTATTGTTACCCACGATTGTAATTCACCACGTCCTTATTCTCTAGGATTTAGAGTTCAAGGTAGTGAAGGTTTATGGGAAGTAGATGGAAATAGAATTTACATTGAAGGAAAAGCCAAAGAAGCACATAGTTGGGATGAAGCAACCCAATGGTTAGATAAATACGATCATCCATTATGGAAAAAATACGGAGAAATAGCAACTGGAGCTGGTCATGGAGGTATGGATTTCTTTGTTTTACATGCATTTGTAGAATCTGCAAAGCAAAACATTGCTCCTCCAATTGATGCATACGATGCCGCATCTTGGAGTGCTATTACCCCACTATCTGAAGTGTCTATAGAGAATAATGGAGAACCTCAAGACTTTCCGGATTTTACTCGTGGAAATTGGATTAAAAGAAAGCCCTATAATTGGATAAAAGACACCTTTTAAATTTTGACTTATTCAAATATTATAAATAAAATAACTATTGAATCTCCAGGGCGAATTTGTCTTTTTGGAGATCATCAAGATTATTTAGGTTTGCCTGTGATTGCCTGTGCAATTAACAGGAAGGTAGTACTTACTGCTGAAATAAATAACGAAGAAATCTTTCTCATTTTAATGCCTGATATTTCTTCGGAAAAACGTATCCCCATTTTCAAAACTTTCAAAACTATTAAACCACTAGATTATTTTGCTTCAGCTTTACGAGTGGTCAAAAGATATGATTGTATTCCTACAACCGGATATACTATACTTCTAAAAAGTGATATCCCCATCAATGCAGGTATTTCAAGTTCTTCTGCTATAGTAGTAGCCTGGGTTCATTTTTTACTAAAAGCTTTTGGGTGCAATCAAAATATCACATCGCAATTCATTGCCCAACTTGCTTATGAAACAGAAGTTTTGGAACACAAATCTCCTGGTGGAAAAATGGATCAATACACTATTGGAATTGGAAACATTATCTACATTGATACAGCTCAAGATTTAGTATTTAAAACTATTGGCACATCTATGGAAGGATTAATTTTAGCTGAATCTGGAATTCCAAAAGAAACACTCGGATTGTTATGGCATTTAAGAGCCAAAGCCACAAAAGCAATTGATTATGTTTCAAAAAATGTTCAAGATTTCAATCTTAAAACTGTTACAATGAATGACTATCAAAGATTTTCAGAATATGTTCCTGAAGATTTAAGACCCTATTTTTATGCAACAATTAAAAACCACTGTATTACCCAAAAAGCATTGGCACTATTTGAAGAAGAATCTATCGATATTGAAACCTTAGGAAAACTTATGAGTGAGCATCATAAAATACTAAAAGATGTGTTAAAAATTACAGTTCCTAAAATTGACAAAATGATAGATGCTGCCTTAAACACTGGAGCTTATGGTGCAAAAATTGTTGGTTCCGGAGGTGGTGGAAGTATAATCGCCTTGTCTCCGCTCAATAAAAAAGAAGCCATTATTAATGCGGTACTAGAAAGTGGTGCTAAAGCAGCTTATGAAGTTATAGTTTGCCAAGGTTCAAATAGCAAATAACCTTAGTTCAAATTTAAATGCTTGATTATTAATTATTTTAAAATAAAAAAATGTCATTCCTGCGAAGGCAGGAATCTAAACTCATTATTTTTATGGATTCCTGCCTTCGCAGGAATGACAAAACAAATATAAAGTACACGAATTCAATTATTTGTGCCATTGTATTTATAAACAAATACATTAACTCTGCAAGGTTTATACCTACAAGGTAAAACCTTGCAGGAATTCATTGTAGGTATGATTTTCAAGGAGAAACTTACAAAACCATTGTTGTTCGTTAAGATACATGGTTTACACAAGTTAAATTTAACTTCTATGACTCAACCAATTGTTTTTGACTAGGCACTTTCAGAAGTAGTTAAATTTTGAAAAAACCATAGATTTTAATCCTGTTGATTTATCTAAAATCATCAGGATTTTTGTTGTTTTGGTAATTATTCAGATAATTTGTTGTTTTAAGAACCAA
>JADFSQ010000346.1 GCA_022560715.1 Bacteroidota bacterium | reverse complement strand
GGCGCTAAAGCGTTGATTTTAGGAATCACTTTTAAAGAAAATTGTCCTGATATTCGTAATTCAAGAGTTATCGATATTATTCGGGAATTTGAAACTTACGATGTTATTGTAGATGTGTGCGATCCTTGGGCTTCTGCTAACGATGTTAAAGAAGAATATAATCTAAACGTAATTTCGTGCCAGTCCGAATTAAATTCTAAATACGAAGCTATAATATTAGCTGTATCACATCATCAATTTTTGGAGATTGATTTAGAACAATTAAAATCTGAAACTGGTGTTGTTTTCGATGTAAAATCGTTTTATACAACTCAATCTGTTGATGCAAGATTATAATGTAAAAAAAGAAAAAAAATCGCTTTGCTGTTAGAACCAAGAATATAAACTTGTCTTTTGTTACATGAATAGTCTATTTGTCTCAATATTTAAAAAATAAATTATGAAAGTTAGTTTTTAGGAAATCGCCTCAAATTTTAGGTTCTGTGTTGATTTTAGTGGGTAATTCTAAAGGATATTTTCTCGCAAAGTCGCAAAAACGCAAAGCTGAAGTTAGTAAATAAGTCGCTATTATGTTTGCAAAGCAAACATTTGCGTCTTAAAAACCATATTTGCTTTGTGGCTTGGCGACTTTGCGAGAAAATAATAAGTTCAAAACCTACCCACTATAAATAGCATAGAGCCTTAAAACTTAACCTTAAGGAATCAGCACAATTTTACCTTTTACTTCTTTATTTATCATAGTTTGCATTGCTTCTACAACGTTTTCTAAAGGATATTCACCATGAATTCTGGCTTTTAATTTTCCTTGTGCAAACCATTTTACTATAATCTCAAAATTTTTGATGTATTGTTGTGGTTCATTTTTAAAAAAAGCACCCCAAAACACACCAACAATCTGGCAGCCTTTTAACAGCACTAAATTTAAAGGAATCTTAGGAATTTCTCCAGCAGCAAACCCAACGACCAAATATCTTCCTTTCCAGGCAATTGCACGCAATGCAGGTTCTGAAAATTTATCTCCAACAGGATCGTAAATTACATTGGCACCTTTGCCATTGGTAAGCTCTTTAACGCTACTCTTAAGGTCTTCAGTTGAATAGTTAATAGTAAAATCGGCGCCATTTTCTTTACAGAATTCCAGTTTTTCGTCTGTTGAAGCTGCTGCAATTACAGTAGCACCAAGTGCTTTTCCAATTTGTATTGCTGCCGTGCCTACGCCTCCGGCTGCTCCAAGAACTAATAAGGTCTCATCAGACAGTAAATTTGCTCTATTAACGAGCGCATGAAAAGATGTTCCATAAGTTAACATTGAAGAAGCTGCAGTTGTAAAATCCATTGTTGGAGGCATTTTAAAAACATCTTTTGCTTTGGCTTTTACTTCTTCGGCAAAACCTCCAAAAACACTTCCATACATAACCTTGTCGCCAACACTAAATTGTATAACGTCTTCTCCAATTGCTTTTACAATTCCTGAAACTTCTCCTCCAGGCGAAAAAGGAAATTCTGGTTTAAATTGGTATTTTCCTTGTACAATTAAGGTGTCTGGAAAATTTAATCCGCAGGCTTTAACACTAATAATTACCTCATCTTTTTCAGGTGTTAAATCTGGAATATCTTCTATAACAAGGTTGTTAATTGGTCCAAAAGATTTGCATAAAACAGCCTTCATACTTACTCAAAAATTACTTTCTCATCTGCATCAAACCACGATTTATACATTGGCATGTGTATTTTTTCTACTTGACTTCTTTTTATTTTAAGTGTTGGTGTCATTAATCCGTTTTCTACAGTCCACTCTTCACTCATAATAATTGCTTTTTCAATTTTTTCATGCTTTTCAAGTGTTGGATTAATCTCATTTATAGTATTTATCAGGTTTTCACACAACTCTTCTTTGCTTTTTTTATTACCTTTTTCCGATGGAACTACTAATAATATAGGTTGCGGAATTCCCATACCAACAATACAAATTTGCTCAATATTAGAATTTTTGGAGAGTTCTAACTCTATTGGAGCAGGAAAAATATATTTTCCTTTATCGGTTTTAAACTGGTCTTTTGCTCGACCTGTTATAGTTAAATAACCGTCATGGTCGTATTCACCAATATCTCCTGTTTTTAAATAACCATGTTTATCAAACATTTCGGCTGTTTGTTCTGGCTCTTTGTAATAGCCTTTCATTAAACAATCATTCAAAATACATATTTCACCCTCGGCTGTTAATTTAGCTTTTGCACCATAAGTAGGTTTTCCAACAGTTCCAATTTTATTGGCATTTGGTAAATTACCATGAGACACTATACAATCTTCTGTCATACCATAACCTTGTAAAATTGTAATCCCGAGTTTTTCAAACCATTCCATAACACTTACAGCAAGTGGTGCTGCTCCCGAAATAATATAAGTGGCTTTAGTAAGTCCTAATTTCTTTTTTATTTTCTTTTTTATTAAGTTACCCAAAATTGGAATTTTCAACATGGTATCCAATTTCTTTTGAGGTATTCCAAGTAGTATTTTTTCTTGAAATTTTGACCAAATTCTTGGTACTGCAAAAAACAAGTCTGGTTGCGTAGCTTCTAAATTACTGGCAAAAGTTTCTAATGATTCAGCAAAGGTCATCGAAGCACCTCTAAACATAGATCCTATTTCCAATCCAGCACGTTCTGCAATATGTGACAAGGGTAAGTAGGAGAAAAATTTAGGATGACCTTTGAGCGATATTTGTTTTATAATATTATGTGCTCCATTTGTAAAACCACTTACTGTGTGCATTACACCTTTTGGATTTCCGGTAGATCCAGATGTAT
>JADFSQ010000345.1 GCA_022560715.1 Bacteroidota bacterium | reverse complement strand
GTCATTCGCTGTTTCGACAATGATAATATTGTACATGTTGATGGAAGTATCAATCCTATTCGCGATAAAGAAACCATAGACATGGAATTACAGTTTAAAGACTTGGAAACTGTTGAAAAAAAGTTAGATAAAGTAAAACGCGCTGCAAAAACAGGAAATAAAGAAGCACAAAAAGAAGAAGCTGTTTTAAATAAAATTAAGAAAAATTTAGAAGCAGGAATTTCGGTAAGAGCTTTAGAGTTTAGTGAAGACGACTATGTTGCTTATGTAAAACCTTCACAATTTATTACCGACAAACCTGTAATGTATGTGTGCAATGTTGATGAAGCTTCAGCAGTAACTGGAAATACTTATGTAGAACAGGTTAAAGAAGCAGTTAAAAACGAAAACGCTGAAGTGTTAGTATTAGCAATTGGTACAGAAGCAGATATAAATGAATTTGACGATTACGAAGAACGTCAAATGTTTCTCGAAGATATTGGCTTGGACGAACCAGGGTCTTCAAAACTTATTCGTTTGGCTTACAAATTATTAAATCAGCAAACCTATTTTACAGCAGGAGAAAAAGAAGTACGAGCTTGGACGATAAATGTAGGAGCAACTGCTCCACAATCGGCTGGAGTTATCCATACCGATTTCGAGAAAGGCTTTATACGAGCCGAAGTTATTGCGTATAATGACTATGTGGCTTATGGCAGCGAAGCCAAAGTAAAGGAAGCCGGAAAAATGCGTGTAGAAGGAAAGAATTATATCGTAAAAGATGGAGATGTGATGCACTTCTTATTTAATGTATAAAAGTCGAAGGCTTAATAATTCAAAAAAATAAATTTCAAATTCCAAAACTCAAAAAAACAAATTCCAAATTCTAATTTTTCAAATGGAATTAATTACACTTCAAACATATATTAATGCTGATATTAAAACCTGTTTTGATTTAGCACGTAATATCGATTTTCATCAAGAATCGTTACAACATTCAAACGAGAAAGCCATCTCTGGAAAAACTTCTGGCTTAATCTCATTAGGTGAGTCAGTAACTTGGGAAGCAAAACATTTTGGAATAACTCAAAGGCTAACTTCTAAAATAACAGAATTTAATTCGCCAAACTATTTTGTTGACGAAATGGTTTCAGGAGCTTTTAAATCGTTTAAGCATGAGCATATTTTTCAGCAAAAAGGAAATCAAACGCTAATGATTGATAAATTTTATTTTCAATCACCTTATAGAATAATAGGAAAAGTGGCAAATAGATTGTTTCTTAAAAAATACATGATCAATCTTTTAAAAACCAGAAATCAACTTTTAAAAATAGCAGCAGAATCTGTTTAGATTTTTTACTGAATACTGTGGACTGAACACTGCTAACTTATCAAAGAACATTGTTAATTACTTTGTGCATTCTATATTTCATTTTTTAAGTTGAAATATTATATTAGCAATATATCTAATTTTAGCTTATTTATGTCTCAAAATACAACCTATACCGAAGATAATATACGATCACTCGACTGGAAAGAGCATATACGCATGCGCCCGGGAATGTATATTGGCAAACTTGGCGACGGTTCGTCTCCCGACGATGGCATCTATATTCTGCTAAAAGAGATTCTTGACAACTCCATTGACGAATATATAATGGGAGCTGGTAAAACCATAGATATTTCCATTCAAGGCAATAAAGTTATTGTGCGAGATTATGGTCGTGGCATTCCTTTGGGGAAAGTAGTTGATGTGGTTTCTATAATGAATACAGGAGGAAAGTACGACTCTAAAGCCTTCAAAAAATCGGTTGGTTTAAATGGTGTTGGCACAAAAGCAGTGAATGCCTTATCTTCATTTTTTAGAGTAGAATCTACACGTGATGAGAAGTCTGCTTCCGCCGAATTTAATCAAGGTAACCTTATCAATCAGGAGTTATTGGATGATACATCGCGTCGTAAAGGCACTAAAGTCTCTTTTATACCTGATGATGTTATTTTCAAAAAATATAAATACCGAAGTGAATATGTAGCAAAAATGCTTAAAAATTATGTGTATCTCAATACAGGACTTACCATAATTTTTAATGGCGAAAAATTCTTTAGCATAAATGGGTTAAAAGATTTGTTAGAAGAAAATATTTCGGCAAGCGATATACTGTATCCAATTATTCATTTAAAAGGCGAAGATATCGAGATTGCAATTACGCATAGTAGAACGCAGTATAGCGAACAATACTATTCGTTTGTAAATGGACAACACACTACGCAAGGAGGTACGCATCAAGCCGCTTATAGAGAAGCTTTGGTTAAAACAGTCCGTGAATATTTTGGCAAGAATTATGAAGCTTCAGATATTCATAAATCTATAGTAACAGCAATTTCCATAAAAGTTATGGAACCTATTTTCGAAAGTCAAACCAAAACCAAATTGGGTTCTGCCGAAATGGGAGGCGGATTACCAACTGTTCGTACATTTATCAATGACTTTGTAAAAACGCAATTTGATAATTATTTACATAAAAATCCAGAAACTGCTCAAGCCATTCAAAGTAAAATATTACAAGCAGAGCGCGAACGCAAAGAACTATCTGGAATACGAAAAATAGCAAGAGAACGTGCAAAAAAAGCAAATCTTCACAATAAGAAATTACGTGATTGTCGTGTACATTTTGGCGATTTAAAAAAAGACAGACGACTGGAAACTACCTTGTTTATAACCGAAGGCGATTCGGCTTCAGGAAGTATTACAAAATCAAGAGATGTGAATACACAAGCCGGTTTTAGCTTAAAAGGAAACCCTTTAAATTCGTATGGTTTAAGCCAAAAAATTATGAACGAAAATGAAGAATT
>JADFSQ010000344.1 GCA_022560715.1 Bacteroidota bacterium | reverse complement strand
TAAGAAAACCTTTTAATGATGCTTTTTCTCCATGCTGTAATTGCTCTTTCCAAGAATCCAACGCTATACCTTCTTCGTTAAAAACCATGGTTCTTGAATTGGATATTCCTACTACTCTTAAATTAATTTTGAGTTTATCTTTTAAGTATTGTTCTTGCTGTTTTATTTGTTCTACTAATTTTTCGCCTACGTTTCCGACTCCTGTAATAAATACATTAAGTCGTTTTATGTTGTCTTCAAAAAATACTTCGTGCAAAGAGTTTAATGCTTTTTTAACGTCCTTCTCGGAAATAACTGCTGAAATATTTTTTTCGGAAGCACCTTGTGCAATAGCTCTTACATTAATATTGTTTTTACCTAAAGTGCTAAACATTTTGCCACTAATGCCTTGATGATTTTTCATATTATCACCAATAATAGCAATAATTGACAAGTCTTTTTCTACAATAATTGGATCAATTTTATGAAGTGAAATTTCGTTTTCGAAAGTAATATCAATTGTGGTCTTAGCTATATCTGCATCTTTAACATCAATTCCGAAGCAAATAGAATGCTCAGAAGAAGCTTGGGTTATAAGAATAACATTAATTTTTTCATGAGCTAAAGTTTCGAATAAACGTTTAGAAAACCCTGGAATACCAACCATTCCATTGCCTTGGAGTGTAAAAAGTGCTATATTATTTATGGTGCTAATACCTTTAACAGGATTATTGCCATTTACTGAAGTTTTTTCACTAGTAACTCGTTTGGAAATATGTGTTCCACAAGCTTTTGGGTCAAGTGTGTTTTTAATTACAATTGGAATATTCAAATCTAAAACTGGTTGAACCGTTGGTGGATACAATACTTTGGCACCAAAATGTGACAATTCCATAGCTTCCTGATACGATATTGTTTTAATAGGAAATGCCTGTTTAACTACTTTTGGGTTTGCAGTGTACATACCACTTACGTCAGTCCAGATTTCAAGTTGTTCAACTTTTAAAGCCGCCGCAATAACGGCTGCTGTAAAGTCTGAACCACCACGACCAAGTGTTGTTATTTCATTGCTTTTTGATTTTGAAATAAACCCGGGAAGTATCGTAATTTTAGGATTATCAGTATTAAAATAATCTTGAATTTTGGCATTGGTAATGTTATAATCTATTTCAGCTTTTGTAAAATTTGAATTGGTTATAATAAGTTCTTGTGCGTTTTTTAATTCTGAATTAATAGCTCTGCTTTTCAAGGTTTCAGAAATAATATACGAAGATAATAACTCACCAAAACTTAATAATTTATCTGTAGTTTTAGGAGAAATTTCATTAATTAAATAGATGCCATCAAGCAAGTTTTTTAGTTCTTTCAACCTTTCTTCAACTTGAATTATAACACTTTTGTCCCGATAGTTATCGGGATGATTTGGGATTAATTCAGAAATAATATCTGTATGAATTTGTTTTATTTCATTAAAAGCATCTGTATAATTTTCATTTTTATTTTTTGCCAATTCACCAACAGCAATGAGTTTGTCTGTAATACCACCAACGGCAGAAACCACACAAATAACGGTGTCTTTTTCAGCATAATTTTTTAAAATGCTAATAACTTTATTGATGTTTTTTGCTGAACCTACTGAAGTTCCTCCAAATTTTAAAACTTTCATTTTTATATGTTGATATAATTTATTTGAGATTTATAAGATGTAATTATTGT
The DNA here is from genome assembly GCA_022560715.1 of Bacteroidota bacterium. GTDB lineage: Bacteria > Bacteroidota > Bacteroidia > Flavobacteriales > Flavobacteriaceae > PRS1. The sequence continues at coordinate 1,139 of JADFSQ010000344.1, read as the reverse complement.
ATAAATTACAAGGTTGCCTAAATAGTATATAATTAATAACCCAAAAGGGTCATTGTAGATGCAAATGTAATAATAGAAGTAGTGCCTTCTACAAAAACAGAAGAAGAAAAAGAAAAATATTTTTTGTTTGTGTTATACATTTTATATGCAATACTTCTCAAATGTATTACTTTTACTCTGATAAAAAAATTAAAGATATTTTTTTTCATATAATTTTTAAATGAATGCTTTTTTTAGACAATTCTAATATTCATGTAAAAATAATATCAAATTGACAATTGGATTTTAAAAGATGAAAATACTTTCAAAAGAACAAATTTATCAAGGCGACAAAATTACTGCTGAAAAACAGAATATTTCTTCTACAGAATTAATGGAACGTGCTGGAATCCAAATTTTTAATTGGTTACACAAGCGTATGCAAGGAGCACAAGTACCAATTCACGTGTTCTGTGGGATTGGAAATAATGGAGGAGATGGTTTGGTTTTGGCGCGACATCTTGTAACTCATGGTTATAATGTATTGACTTATGTTGTGAATTGCAGTGATAAACGGTCTAAAGATTTTCTGGTTAATTACGATAAGATTAAAAATGTTACACACGATTGTCCAATTTTATTAAGTTGTGAAGAAGAATTTCCGAAGATTGATAAAGACGATATTATAGTAGATGCTGTTTTTGGTATTGGGTTAAACCGACCAGCCGACGATTGGGTTAAAGCACTATTTCAGCATTTTAAAACATCGAAAGCATTTACGGTATCTATCGATATTCCTTCAGGATTATATACTGATAAAATTCCAGAAAACGAAAATGCAGTAGTTTGGTCCGATTTCACTTTAAGTTTTGTATCTCCAAAATTAGTTTTCTTTTTACCTGAAACAGCAAAATTTGTGACTCAATGGAGCGTGTTAGATATTGAAATTGATTCAGAGTATTTATTTAAAATTGAAACAGAAGTAGAGTTCATTGAGAAAGATAAAGTGTTAGAAATGTATAAACCTCGAAATAGATTTTCTCATAAAGGACATTTTGGACACAGCTTGATTATAGGTGGAAGTTATGGTAAAATTGGAGCAGTTAATTTAGCAAGCAGAGCTGCATTAAGTACAGGAGCAGGATTAATGACAGATTATA
>JADFSQ010000343.1:1547-2851 GCA_022560715.1 Bacteroidota bacterium | reverse complement strand
TGGAAGTAGTCCAAATACCATTAATCGTGAAGATGTGCAAAGCAAAATAGTGGTGGCAGCTAACGTACAAGGGCGTGATTTACGAGGAGCTGTGAACGAAATAAAGGAAGTTGTTGCCAGCAAAATAACAATTCCCGAAGGTTATCGTGTAGAATACGGCGGGCAATTTGAAAGTGAAGCTAAAGCTTCCCAATTGCTTTTAGTATCTGCTATAATAGCAATAGGTGTTATTTTTCTGTTGCTTTATTATGAATTTAAAAATGTAAAATTAGCTTTTGTAGTCTTAATTAATTTACCATTAGCACTTATTGGTGGTATTTTAATTGTGTATTTCACATCGGGAATTATAAGTATTGCAGCAACAATAGGTTTTATAAGTTTGTTTGGTATAGCCACTCGTAACGGTATTTTATTAGTATCCCGATATGAAGATTTAAGGAAAGAGGGTGTGATTGGTTTTGAACTCATAAAAAAAGGAGCTTTAGACAGATTAAATCCAATTTTAATGACCGCTTTTACAACAGGACTGGCATTAATTCCATTAGCTTTAAAAGGAGGAGAAGCTGGAAGTGAAATTCAAAGCCCTATGGCTGTAGTAATTTTAGGAGGATTGTTATCTGCAACTATTTTAAACCTCGTTGTTATTCCTTGTGTATATCATTTGGTGTTTCAAAAGCCGATGAAGTAATACATGATATTTTATTAAATTATAAAAGCCTTAACTTATTATAGTTAAGGCTTATTATTGCTTCTCCTCTTGAAGTGATAATAGATAAAATACTATTTGATTTTTTGCCATTGAATTTGAAAAGAGTATCTTAAAGAGCAGTAAGAAAGAATGAGATTTATAACCATACTTACACCTTTATTTACACCTATCTTTTTACCTCATATAAAACCCTTGTAAATCAAATATTTATAAGGGTTATTGCGGAGAATGAGGTTATCGAACCACTTGTACCTTAATATCTCTTAAATATTGCTATCTATACTGAAAGACAACTATTTAGCAATATTTTATATCTTAATATTAGTTAAAAATACTATTTAATTATACCTTTACTGTCAACTATTCTGTCAACTCATAAAATGAAGAGTACCTTTAATTTAAGAAAACCTAAAATAGACGGAGAAACATTAATATTGTTTTCTGCTTATTTTAAGGATGAGGGTAAAAAGTTTGTTTATTCAACTGGAGAAACTATAAACCCTAATGAATGGGATTTTGAAAATAGAATGCCTAACAACCTCAACGGTAGAACTGCAAAGGCAGTTAATCAAAGAAAGATAAAAATGCAATTAGA
>JADFSQ010000343.1:0-1537 GCA_022560715.1 Bacteroidota bacterium | reverse complement strand
TCTTGCAAAATGCCGCGAAGGGCTCTTGCAATGTCTTTTGAAGAAAGGAGGAGGGAGCTCTTTTCTGCTGTTCTGAACGGTTTGTCATACAGCACTTCAGATCTTATCTCCCCGTAGTTCTTCAAGCTTTTTTTTGTGCCCCACCGAGAAAGTTCCACCACCTTGATGGTTGAAGTTCCTATATCAATACCAAGAAAGCTTTTGGGAAGGAATTTAAAAGAACCAAAGCAATAGGCAATAGTATCTTTTCGGTTTATGATTTATTTTTAAAAGAAAAGAAAGACGACAAAACGGATGAAGCAAACTCAACCTCGACAATAAAACGATACGAATATAACAAAACATTATTAGAGAGTTTTGAAAAACACATTAATAGTAAACTACACTTCAATAAGATTGACAAAAAGTTTTATAATGCTTTTATTTCTTATTGCATTTCTGAAAAGAAACACTCTACCAATACATTAAGTAGAAATGTTGGCTTGTTTAAAACCTTTATGTATTGGGCTTTAGAAAACAGCTATACATACAAAACAGACTTCAAGGGATTTAAGAATATTAGAAAAGAGATTACTGATGAGGTCGCTTTAACAATGGAGCAAGTGACTGAAATATTTAATTATGATTTTGTCAATAATTCAAGATTAGAAAAAGTACGTGATTTATTTGTTTTTGGTTGTGTTACAGGAATGAGGTATAGTAACTATTCTATTGTAAAGAAAAGCGATATCGCAAATAACTTTATTAAGGTAAGGGATGAAAAGAACAATAAAAAAGTACTTTCAATTCCATTAAATGACTATTCTAATTTCATCCTAAAGAAATACGATTATAAACTACCAAAAATCACTAACCAAAAGTTTAATGATTACATCAAAGAAGTTATTGAAAAGGTAGGCTATACAGATGATATAAAAAAAACCTACAAGATTGGTAGAGATATTATTGAAACTATCTCGCCTTTTTACGAAAGAGTCTCAAGCCATACAGCTCGTAGAAGTTTTATAACTATAATGAAAAACAAAAAGATACCTGATAAAGTGATTATGAGTTATACAGGACATAAAAGCCTTGAAGTGTTTAACCAATATTATAAGCCTAACAAAGATGAAAAGGTAGGTTTTATGCAAAGTGTTTTCAAAATGAATACCAATACAACAAAACTTAAAAAAGTTGATTAACAAAATATAAAATGGAATTTAAACTACAAATATTACCACCAAATACAGAATTAGAAACTCCAAAAGTATTACGACAACTTGCAAAAGCACATCGTTATCTTGCAGAACTAAAAGGAATTGCAAAGACAATACCTAATGAGAATATTTTAATTGACACCTTGACACTTCAAGAGGCAAAAGATAGTAGCGAAATAGAAAACATAGTAACTACTCACGATGATTTATACAAAGAAAACATACTTATTGAAAGCAACAGTCAATCCGCTAAAGAAGTCTATAATTATGTACGTGGTTTAAAATTAGGATTTCAGATAGTTAGGAAAGAAAAACTACTACTAAACAAGCACATCTTACAA
>JADFSQ010000342.1 GCA_022560715.1 Bacteroidota bacterium | reverse complement strand
AGAGTGTTTTGGAGTATTTTTAGACCTAAAAAGAAATCCTGAAGTTTTAAAAACATCGTATTCTTTTGTATTTTATGAATACAATGAAAATCTTTGATTTTCAAGCATTCATTTTTAAAATAGGTGATAAAAATGAACAAGAGAGGTCAGTTTTTTTTAATAGCGGCTGTCGTAATTGTAGGAATAGTAATAAGCTTGAGCCAGGTTGCAAACTCTGTTAAAGTAAATGATGATGACAAAGCTTTTTATGATTTATCGGAGGAGATAGGTTTTGAAACCAAGCGGGTTTTGGATTATGGTGTTTTTAATTCTAAAAACCTGGATGACTTGACTAAAGATTTCTTAGTCAAATATAAAGATTACATCGCACAGGAAGAAGTTCTTTTCATTTATGGAGATACAAATAACTTGCAAGCTTTGTTTTTTGAATCTGAAGTGATAGGAAGTGTTGGAATTTCTACCGGAGCAAACAGAACAATAACAATTAAACAGACGTCCACATCAACAACAAAAGCCAATGTTGTTGTTACAGGAAACTCTGCTACTGTGATAATTAATGGAATTGATTATAGATTTGAATTAAAACAAGGACAGAATTTCTTTTTAGTCATTATAAAAGATGAAAACGACCTTATCCAAAATCTTAAATCACAGCTTGAAAAACATAATAAATGTACACTTTCAGATAATGAGTTTAAACAAATACTGAATCACCTTTCTAAAGGAAATATCTATGAGAAGGCAATAATATTACGAGATAAATTAACCTATACTAAAGACAATGGCGATACTGGTTATTTAGAGCTAATAAACCAAATACATTGGTGTAAAAACCAGTACCAAGTTACGCATCAGGTAACAATGGAAGGCAAGTACAAAAACCGTTACGATGTAACCATACTCATAAACGGTTTGCCTTTAGTTCAAATAGAATTAAAGCGTAGAGGTTTAGAACTCAAAGAAGCCTTTAATCAAACCAACCGTTACCAAAGACATTCATATCAAGCAGGAAGTGGCTTATTTCTGTTTATTCAACTCTTTGTTATTAGCAATGGTGTAAACACCAAATATTATGCTAATAACCCTATTAGAGCACGTTCGTTTAAACAAACATTTTATTGGGCAGATGTTGAGAACAAAATCGTAACAAATTTAAGTGAATTTGCAGAGCTGTTTTTAGAGCCTTGCCATGTATCTAAAATGATAACCAAATACACGGTTTTAAATACGTCTAAAACCTTAATGGTGTTACGTCCTTATCAATACTATGCTACTGAAGCAATTGTAGAACGTGTTAAGAATAGTAAAAAGTATGGTTATATATGGCACACTACAGGATCAGGTAAGACACTAACATCATTTAAAGCAAGTCAGATACTCACTAATTTAGAAGGCGTTTATAAAGTTGTATTTGTTGTAGATAGAAAAGATTTGGATTATCAAACCATTAAAGAGTTTAATAGTTTTAGTGAAGGAAGCATTGATGCTACCAATAATACAAATGCGTTGGTAAAACAGTTTTCAGATGATACTAAACTTATTGTAACCACTATTCAAAAACTAAATACTGCCATTCAACGCTTTGCCAAAAGACAAATGACATGGTTTAAACGTGATAAAGAAATTATCTGGCTAGATGCCTGTCTAATTAAAAAATCATTCGGACAGGCATTAAAAAAGATTAATTTAGAAAATTAATAATTGCATTTTAAGTTATTTTATAGTAATATTTATTACCATGTCACAAGAAAGACTTATAAAACTTGCCTGTACTAACTGTAAGCGTATAAATTACTGGACCAGTAAAAATAAAAAACTCGTAACTAAAAAAATCGAGCTTAGAAAATATTGTAAATGGTGTAGAAAACAAACAAAACACAAGGAAATTAAAAAATAATTTCCATTTTTATCTTACTCTGTTATACTTAAATCCACAATAAAATATTATTTATTGTTTTTAATGGGCGATTAGTTAAGTGGTATAACTTCGGTCTCCAAAACCGATATCGGGAGTTCGATTCTCTCATCGCCCGCAAAAGCAAAGCTTTTACGAAGATAGCAAGTAAACTGCTTTACTTGCGTGAGAAATCGAAAGGCTTTTCCGTACGAATGCAATGAGGTGGAAAAGCACCTGGCTATGTAATAGCCGATTCTCTCATCGCCCGCTATAATATACAAAGACAGATATTAAATTTATCTTTGTATATTATTATATCGTGGAGATAGAGAATCGAAAGCCGGAGTGCGACGGCACGAGGCGGGGTCGCAAGATTTTTTAGCAAAAAAATACTTGTGACCGAAAGCGTAATCGCGTTTATCTCATCGCCCGCAATATTGTTAGCCAAAATAACACTAAATTTGAATAGTTTTAGTAAGTGAATGAAAAAATATGACTAAAGAATGTCAAAATTGTAAAATATTTTTTGAAATAACCAATGATGATATAAGTTTTTATAAACGTATAAAAGTCCCTTTACCTACATGGTGTCCAAAATGTAGAATGAAACGCCGTTTTGTTTGGAGGAATGAACGTAATTTATATAAAAATAAATGCGGTCTTTGTGGAAGAAGTATAATTTCAATATATTCTTCAGATAAACCTTATGTTATATATTGCAGTGAATGTTTTCATGGAGATAAGTGGGATGCCCTATCCTTTGGACAAGAGGTTGATTTCTCAAAACCTTTTTTACAGCAGTTTAAAAAACTTCAATTAAAAGTTCCTCGTATCTATGCCTTTGTTTTTCAAAATTTTAATAGCGAATACACTAATGGGTCAGCTTTTAATAAAAATTGTTATCTGATTTTCGTTAGTGATCATAATGAGGATTGTTCATATAGTTATTCTTTGT